>RFXU01000100.1 GCA_009921505.1 Flavobacteriaceae bacterium | reverse complement strand
AAAGGCACCAGGGTTTGACGTCAAAGCCAAAAGAATCACAAATTTGTCTTCAAAAGCCAAAAAGGGCTCTACCGAGTCTCGGCCCATATAAGGGGCAATGGTTAGGGCATCAAATCCCATCTGATCAAAAAAGGCCTTAGCATAGCGCGTAGACGTATTGCCAATATCCCCTCTTTTGGCATCAGCAATGGTAAATATTTCAGGATGGTTTACATTTAAATAATCTATGGTTTTCTCTAATGCCTGCCATCCTTTGGTCCCATAGGACTCATAAAACGCTGTATTGGGCTTGTAGGCCACCGCAAGGTGATGGGTCGCATCAATAATGGCTTTATTAAAGGCAAAAATTGGATCTTCTTGCTCCAATAAATGGGCTGGAATTTTATCCAAATCAACATCCAATCCGATGCAGAGAAAAGATGATTTATCGTGTATTGCCTGAGTAAGTTGTTCCTGAGTCATCAGTTTAAATTAAATGCTTGATCCATTTAAAAGGTTTCCCCTGCCTCTTGCAGTTTTTCGGTATTGCGGACCAATTGTAATTCGTCAATTATTTTTTGGATGTCTCCATCCATGATGTTCCCCAAATCGTAAAGGGTCAAATTAATGCGGTGGTCCGTAACACGTCCTTGCGGGTAGTTATAGGTCCGAATCTTGGCACTTCGATCTCCCGAGGACACCATGCTTTTGCGCTTTTGTGAATCAGCCTCCATCTTTTTGGCCAATTCGAGCTCGTAAAGTCTTGAGCGCAAAACCTTCAAGGCTTTTTCAAGGTTTTTATGCGATGATTTCTGATCTTGACAACTCACAATCATCCCCGTTGGTTCGTGGTGTAATTTAATGGCCGAATAAGTGGTGTTTACCGATTGTCCCCCGGGCCCTGTAGATGTGGTGCGTTCGATGCGCACCTCAGTCATATCGAGTTCTACATCAAACTCCTCAGCTTCGGGTAGGACCATAACTGTGGCCGCACTGGTATGCACTCGCCCTTGAGTTTCGGTCTGTGGGACCCGCTGTACGCGATGCACCCCTGCTTCGTATTTAAGCGTTCCATAAACATCCTCTCCATTGACTTCAAAGATTATTTCTTTGAAACCACCACTGGTCCCTTCATTATAATCCACTACACTAACCTGCCAGCCTTTTGATTCACAGTATTTGGTATACATACGATGTAAATCTCCGGCAAAAATACTCGCTTCGTCACCCCCCGTTCCTGCGCGAATTTCAACGACCGCATTCTTGGCGTCTTCTGGTTCTTTTGGAACCAATAAAAAACGAATTTCTTCCTCGAGTTTCGGCTTTAGTTCTTGAGCCGATTCAAGCTCCATTTTGGCCATTTCAATCATTTCTGGATCTGTTTCTCCAGCCAAAATTTGCTGCGCCTCATCGATGGCGTTTTGCATAGCGATGTAGGCCTCACGCTTTTTCATGAGCAAGGAAAGATCCTTGTATTCCTTATTGAGTTGAATATAGCGCTTTTGATCACTAATAACCTCGGGTTGGATGATCAGGTCATTAACCTCGTCAAATCGCTGCTTAACTATGTTCAGTTTTTCTAGCATATACAGTGCATGCCCAATTATTCAGGCAAATTTACATTAATTTTATGGCTAAACGCTAATGGTAATCGAAGTGGCCGTGCTCAGAAACGATGGTCAAACTCTTTTGATCCGCGTCTAAAACGCGACCGACGATCTGCGCCTCGATATTGAACTCAGCAGCAATATCTATTATTTCTTGCGCGTGCTTTGGATCCAGATAAAATTCCATGCGGTGGCCCATGTTAAAGACCTGGTACATTTCTTTCCAAGGCGTTTGGCTTTCCTTTTGAATTAGCTCAAATAGTGGTGGGGTCGGAAATAAATTGTCCTTAATGACTTGTCCGCGGGATAAAAAGTGTAAGATTTTAGTTTGAGCGCCGCCACTGCAATGAACCATACCAGCGATGCATTCGCGCCCCAACTTATCAAAAATGGCTTTGACTACAGGAGCGTATGTTCTTGTAGGGGATAAAACGAGTTTCCCCGCATCAAGGGGTGTTCCCTCAATAGGCTGAGTAAGCTCCTTGGTGCCTGAATAGACTAATTCTTCCGGAACCGCTGCATCATAACTCTCTGGATAGCGCTTTGCAAGACTTTTGGCAAAAACATCATGACGGGCAGAAGTGAGTCCATTGCTCCCCATTCCACCATTGTACTCTTGTTCATACGTGGCTTGTCCAAAGGATGCCAAACCTACAATCACGTTACCCGGTTTAATATTGGCATTGTCGATCACCTCAGAACGCTTTAATCGAGCAGTAACTGTAGAATCGACAATGATGGTTCGGACCAAGTCCCCAACATCGGCGGTCTCTCCACCAGTGGCATGAATGGTCACACCTTTGGCGCTGAGCTCTTCCACTAATTCTTGTGTTCCTTGGATGATGGCTGAAAGTACTTCGCCAGGGATTAAATTTTTATTGCGTCCAATTGTGGAAGATAACAAGATATTATCCACCGCTCCAACACATAGAAGATCATCGATATTCATGATTAAAGCATCTTGCGCAATACCTTTCCAAACACTCAAATCTCCCGTTTCGCGCCAATACATATAGGCCAAAGAAGATTTAGTGCCCGCTCCATCGGCGTGCATCACTAAACAATGGTCAGGACTCCCGGTAAGATAATCAGGAACTATTTTGCAAAATGCCCCTGGAAATAGGCCTTTATCGACCTTTTCAATGGCTTTATGAACCTCAGACTTAGCCGAGGAAACCCCACGTTGGGCATACCGTTTTGAAATCTCTTGACTCATTGTGGCAAAGGTAAAAAAATAAAGGGGTTCAAAACTTCGGTTTTGGAACCCCTTTTCTATTTTTCAGAACAATTTATCGTGTGAATAACAATTCTCGGTATTTCACTAGTGGCCAAAGCTCATCGTCCACAAGGAGTTCTAATTTATCACAGTGATAACGAATGTCATCAAAAAGCGGTTTTACCTCGTTGCAATAGGCAAATGCGCAAGCCTCCATATCATCTAGAGTGTTGGCTTTCTTGCGCGCCTCGATCATCTGAGTAATGCCTTTGTTGATGTGCTCGATATGACCGCTGATTTGTTCAATCAAACTCATTTGCTCTGCAGCGATTTTTTTGAAGCCTTCTCCATAGATATCTTTAAGTCCCTGTACATTCTCGATCAAGATATTTTGATAACGAATCGCCGTAGGGATCACGTGATTTCGAGCGATATCCCCCAAAATGCGTCCTTCTATTTGGATGCGCTTGGCATATTCTTCAACTTCAATTTCATGACGCGCTTCAATTTCTACTTTGCTCATGATGCCTAATTGCTCATAGAGCTCAATAGCTTGCTTCGAAACTTTGGCTTTAAGGGCCTGTGGTGTCGTTTTATGATTGCTAAGACCTCTTTTAGCGGCTTCATCTTCCCATGCTTGTCCATAACCGTCCCCTTCAAAACGAATGCGTTTTGAGTCTTTAATGTACTCTCGCAGCACATTAAAGATCGCATCGTCTTTTTTCATTTTTTTATCCGCGATTAGAGCATCAACTTCAGCTTTGAACTCAATCAATTGCTTGGCCACAACAGCGTTGAGTACCGTCATTGGGTTCGCACAGTTTGCAGTGGACCCTACAGCGCGCAATTCAAATTTATTTCCGGTAAAGGCAAAAGGCGATGTACGGTTACGATCTGTGTTGTCTAAAAGAATCTCTGGAATTTTTCCAACGACATTTAACTTAAGTTCGGTTTTTTCCTGAGGAGACAGTTTACCATCAGTAACTTTTTCTAATTCATCCAAAACCTCAGTTAATTGAGATCCAATGAACACAGAGATAATGGCTGGAGGTGCCTCATTGGCCCCTAGACGGTGATCGTTACTGGCACTGGCAATCGCTGCACGAATTAATTCCTCATACTCGTTAACCGCTTTTATGGTGTTGATAAAGAAAGTCAAAAACTGAAGATTCTTCATTGGGGTTGATCCAGGACTCAACAAGTTCACTCCAGTGTCGGTAGCTAAAGACCAGTTATTGTGTTTTCCACTCCCATTGATGCCTGCAAATGGTTTTTCATGGAATAGGACTTTAAAATCATGTCGATCCGCCACTTTATCCATGACATCCATGAGCAATGAGTTGTGATCTACCGCCAGGTTTGCTTCTTCAAAGATGGGGGCCAACTCGAATTGATTTGGAGCCACCTCATTGTGACGTGTCTTTACGGGCACACCTAGGAGCATACACTCATTTTCCAAATCACGCATAAAGTTTAACACGCGGGTCGGGATTGAACCAAAATAATGGTCGTCTAATTGTTGACCTTTGGCAGAAGAATGTCCCAAAAGAGTACGCCCGGCTAATTTAAGATCTGGACGCGCATCGACAAGAGCTTTGTCAATCAAGAAATATTCTTGCTCCCACCCGAGGGTCGCCACAACTTTTGAAACCGACTTGTCAAAGTATTTTGCCACCTCTGTAGCCGCTTGGTCTACAGACTGAAGTGATCTTAAAAGTGGTGTTTTATTGTCAAGTGCTTCTCCTGTGTAAGCAACAAATACGGTTGGAATACAAAGAGTAGTTCCGTAAATAAAAGCAGGAGATGTTGGATCCCATGCGGTGTATCCGCGGGCTTCAAACGTATTGCGAATTCCCCCGTTGGGAAAACTAGAGGCATCCGGTTCTTGCTGAACCAATTGTCCTCCACCAAATTTCTCCATGGCTTGTCCACCCTCTACAGTTTCAAAAAATGCATCGTGCTTTTCTGCCGTAGCCCCGGTTAACGGTTGAAACCAGTGGGTATAATGGGTAGCTCCTTTAGAAATAGCCCATTCTTTCATCCCTGTAGAAATTTGATCCGCTACAGAACGCTCAATTTTAGTTCCCTTTAAAACAGCCTCTTGAACTGCTTTAAAAGACTCCTTGGTCAAATATTGACGCATGGCGTTTTCGTTAAACACATTTTGACCAAAAATTTCTGAACGTCGTGCAGGTTCATTAACAGATACTGGTCGGCGCCCAAGAGTTTCTTTTAGCGCTTGAAATCTTAAAGTGGACATAGTCGTTTGATTATTAAATTATTCGGCAAAAATAATTCAAATCAAACAACGACCCCCCTAAATTTTCAAGTTTGTTATGAAAAAAGTGAATTATTTTATTAACAACCCCCTAAAAATTAGTAGCAAAGAGGTAATGTCATTAATTAACTTATGGTTGTACTGATAAATACAGCATAGGCGATCAATAAAAATAAACCCTCGTATCGACCAATGCGATGCGGACTTGGTAAAAGAATGAGCACTAAAAGTGCCGCAGCAAAGCCAACCATCCAATAGAGATCTAATGGAGAAAATTCTGCCGGATTAATATGAATCGGATGTATTATCGCCGTTAATCCTAAGACGCAGGTAATATTAAAGATATTGGACCCAATGAGGTTTCCCAAAGACAAAGCCCTTTCTTTTTTTAAAGCCGCAATGACAGAAGCTGCAAGCTCGGGTACACTAGTTCCTACAGCAATGACCGTCACCGCGATAACCCGCTGACTTACACCCAAATCAGTAGCAATCTCAACAGCTCCTTTGACCAGCCAATCACTTCCAAAATACAAAGCAAGCGCCCCAATTATCAGCCATACACCTATTTTAAAACTAGAGACTACGGCTAAAGATTCATCGATTCCTTCGATAGCGTCTTCTTCCTGAGGGGTTTCTCTTTTATTGCGCTTGATCAGCATAAAAAGATAAATCAGCAGACAAGCGAACAGACCTGAACCCGCCCAAACAGAAATCCCATTTTGAAAAATAAGCAAAAACGTCAAGGCGATGCTCACCGAAAACATCACGGGCCAATTTATCTTGTAAAAATCATTATCGATAATTATAGGGCTGATAAGGGCAGTGATTCCTAATACAAGACCAATGTTTGCAATATTAGAACCAATTACATTCCCAAGAGCAATGGCACTGTAGCCATTGAGCGCAGCACTTAAGCTCACCAAGAGTTCTGGAGCCGAAGTGGCAAAGGAAACTACGGTGAGGCCAATAATCATTTTGGAGAGCTTTAATTTAAATGAGAGCCCAACGGCGGCACGAACCAAATACTCACCTCCTACAACCAAAGCAGTTAATCCTAAAAAAAGATATAGATAGCTCATAAATCTAAAGTTGCACGAAGATACAAATTAGGCCGCGCTACTGAGTGCTCGGCGCTTGAATTTTTGTAATTTTCCGAGCAAATTCCCAGTTCATGAAACATGGATTATTTAAAATTCTTGCTCGGTTAAACAAAGTCATCTTACCGAGTTTCACCGCTAGACGTTTGGATTTAGCCAAAGCGAAGAAATGGCAACTGGCCCTTTTGGCCTATCGCTATTGGGTGACGACAAATGCCCTCGACTGAGCACTTAAAATTGATAAGCCACTTTAATGGGATATGTCTCGATAAGTAGCCTAGCCTTGAGCTCAATGAGTTCAATAATAAATGAACAACACACAACCCTTCCCCCTAATGCCTCGATAAGCTTTATGGCCGCTGCAGCTGTTCCGCCGGTGGCCAGCACATCATCATGGAGCAACACCCGATCTCCAGGCTGAATCGCATCTCGATGAATTTCTATGGTTGCGCTCCCATATTCAAGGTCGTAAGACGCCTCTAGGGTTTGATGGGGCAATTTTCCTTTTTTGCGAATGGGCACAAAACCACAATTCAAGGATTGAGCCATCAGCGGCCCCAATATAAAACCACGAGATTCTATGCCTACCACAATATCGACTTTGGTATCAGGGTCGGGCATCATCGCGTGAAGGCATTGTTTGACCCCATCGGGATCCTTTAAAAGCGGGGTAATATCTTTGAATTGAATCCCAGGTTTAGGAAAATCAGGAACAGTTCGTATGAGCGACTCATTTAATTTCATCGTTGAGCAAATTACAAAATTATAGTCCTTAATAATGGGTACGCTCCGAGAATTTATGACCATTTATTTTTAGTCATGCGCTCAAATGTGCGGGATTGAATAAAATTTTTAGCTAACTTTAAAATCTGACAATCAACATTTTCCAAACTTCAAGACTAACCTTTACTTTTTCGGCACTCCTATGCGTCTTTAGCCTCAGTGCCCAAATCCCTCAAGAAGGATTGCAAGGCTATTACAAACTCGACGGCAATGATTATGCAAACTATAGCACTCAAAATAGTGTGCCTTTAGACCCTTATCCAACAGGCGGATTTTTACTTCCGGCGCAAAACCGATATGGAGAACCTGACATGGCTCTAAAATTGATCAATCAATTTCTGGACACACAATCTGACCCTCAGATTTATGATTTCACCACTGAAAACGCCCTATCACTATGTGTTTGGATGAAAATAGATGAAACAGTTATTGACTGGACAGGGCTCCTTAACAATTGGGCTGATTTTGGCATTGGTGGTTATTATCTCGGGATCACCCCAAATCAAGAAATCCGCTGGAATATTAATGCTGATCCGCCAATTGATAGCGCACCAGTAGTGACCGGGGCATGGATGCATGTAGCTGCTGTTTATGATGGC
>RFXU01000099.1 GCA_009921505.1 Flavobacteriaceae bacterium | reverse complement strand
TCATTTTGCATGCTGATCCCAGGCACGCGACGAAGTGCATCTCCGATGTTGGCATCAGGGAATTTACCGACCTGGTCCGAAGAAATGACATTGGTCACATTAATATCTGTACGTTGTTTGTTCAAGGCTTTGTTGATCCCTGCTTGGAATCCAGAAACCACAACTTCGTTCAGTTCGTTTACTGAGGCGCTGAGGTTGAATTCTACATAACTCGTCTGTCCCTCACTAATAGTAACACTTTGTGTCTTAGACTCAAACCCGACGTAAGAGACCATGATTTGATCCTCTCCACTAGGGACAGAGGTTAAGGTGAAATACCCATCAAAATCAGAAATTGCCGCTACGCCTGAGTTTTCGGCCATTACGGTAGCTCCCGGTAATGGGAAGTTGTCTTGATCCAACACACGTCCTTTTACTTGGCCCGACTGAGCCCAGGTGATGCTGGTCAAAAGCACTAATACAGTAGATAAAATTGTTTTCATTCTTGTTTAGTTTTTTGAGCTTGTTGTTGAACACAAATGTACTTTTGGAGCTTAAAAATGAGTTTAACGTCAGATAGAACACGAGGAACGGCGGACGGAATAAGCGCAAGCTAAATTTTTTTGGCACACTAAATAAAACAGCTTTAAAAAATGAGGATCCGTGGACCAATTAAACGAGGATAAAATGCCTTAGTATATGAGATAATGGGCCTTTAGATTTTGGAGAGGACTTATTTCTAAAATTTAGGGCGATGAATCCTGAGAAAGCAAAATTCAATTATCTTTACGGCGTATGAAACGTCCCAACTAAAGAGTGGTTATGTTTATAATAATTTGGATTATTGCTTTTAATCCCTTGTTTGCGCAGGACCCTCCTCCTCCTCCTCCTCCAGAGGAAGGAGTACCCATCGACCAAAACCTCCACTACCTCCTCTTGGTTGGTTTGGTTTTTGGATTGTACTGGGCCTTTAGACAGATTAAATCCCATCGTAGCCGCGACTAATCCGCGCGACGTACTTTCCAATTATATCGAATTCTAGATTTACAGCACTGCCGATATTTAGGGCTTTGAAGTTTGTGTGCTCGTAAGTGTAGGGAATGATGGCAACCCCGAGAACGCCAGGCGCACTATCAACCACCGTCAAGCTCACGCCATTAATGGTAATGGATCCTTTTGACACGGTGACGTGCCCTGAGTCCTTGTCATAGGCAAATAGATAATGCCAACTCCCGTCTTTTTCCTCAATCTTCGAGCAGCTACCGACCAAGTCCACATGGCCTTGAACAATATGTCCATCGAGTCGGTCTCCAAGCTGCATGGCGCGTTCCAAATTGACAAGCCCACCGACCTGCCAATGGCTGAGGTTGGTTTTGTCCAAGGTTTCTTGAATCGCGGTAACGGTGTAAAGATCCCCTTGAATGTCAACAACAGTAAGACACACCCCATCATGGGCAAGCGACTGGTCAATTTTTAGCTCATGAGTAAAGTCACATCGCAGGGTGATGTGCAGATTCCCCCCGTCTTGATTAAGCGCAATTATTTCGCCAATAGATTCTATAATACCTGTGAACATACCCTCAATTATTTACCTTTGCAAAAGTAACACCCAAAGCGCTCATATGGCAAAAAACAATCCAATAATTATAGGAATTTCAGTTGGAGACCTTAACGGGATTGGCCCAGAAATTGTGCTCAAAAGCTTTGCGGACCCAAGAATGCTGGAATTCTGTACCCCAGTTGTTTTTGCTAATATCAAGTTTTTGACTTGGTATAAAAAAGAATTAGGACTAGAATGCCACCTCAACGCCTTGAGTGATTTAAGTCAAGTCAATCACGGAAAAATCAATGTAATTAACGCTTGGTCAGAAACTTTTGAGGCCCAATATGGAAAAGTAGACCCAAAGGCAGGGTTTTTGGCTATTACATCTTTAAAAAAAGCGGTCAATGCGCTCAAAAACAACCAAATCGATGCCTTGGTTACAGCGCCAATTGACAAAAAAAACAGTCAATCTGAGGAGTTTAAGTTTCCTGGGCACACCGATTATCTCGCTCAAGAGCTTGGCGGCTCTGCGTTGATGTTTATGGTCTCTGAGGAAGTGCGGGTTGGACTTCTCACGGACCACGTGCCTGTTAAAGACGCCCCAGCCCGAATTACAAAGGAATTAATTAGACAAAAAGCCGCCGCAATGATGGCGTCTCTAACTCAAGACTTTGGGATTACCCGCCCAAAGATTGCAGTTCTTGGGGTAAACCCTCATTCTGGGGACCAGGGTGTAATCGGCAGCGAGGATCAAGAAATAATGGCGCCAACCATCAATGAGATGCGCGAGGAAGGGGCTCTTATATATGGCCCATATCCGGCCGACGGATTTTTTGGTTCAGGACAATACAAACATTTTGACGCTGTTTTGGCCGCCTATCACGACCAAGGCTTGATCCCTTTTAAAACCCTATCCTTTGGTGCAGGTGTTAACTTTACCGCCGGATTGAATGCTGTCCGGACTTCTCCGGATCACGGGACTGCTTTTGATATCGCTGGAAAAGATCAGGCGAATATAAGCTCATTTAAAGAGGCCATTTTTGCGGCTTTAAACATAGTACGTCAGCGAAAAATGCATCAAAAACTGACCCAGGCCCCTCTTGAGATTTCTGTAAAAAAACCATCGCACAAAAAGAAACATCATTAGGCTCAGGCAAATAAAATTATTTACTATCTTTGCCACCGCCTTTTTTAGGGCCGAGGATTAAAATATATTCGTGCACATGAAGGAAATGAAAGAATATACCATTCCTTTTGTGGGGCTGAAAATAGGCCAACACAAATACGATTTTAATCTGGATAAGAAGTTCTTTGAGCATTTTGAGTACGATGAGTTCCATCAAGCGGACATAAAACTCGAGGTAATTTTGGACAAAAAACCAAATATGCTTGAGATTGCGTTGTCATTTGATGGATTAGTTAATGTGTCATGCGACCGGACTAATGAGCCATTTGACTTGCCTGTTGAGGGCAATTATCACTTTGTTGTGAAGTTTGGCCAGGAGCAAGACGACTTGCATGATGAACTCTTGATATTGCCCCACGGCGCTTATCAAGTAAATATTCAGCAGCAAGTTTATGAATCTATTGTTTTGGCTTTGCCGAGCAAAAGAATTCATCCAGGCATCGCTGAAGGCACACTAAAAAGTGACGTACTCGAACAGCTAGAAGCACTCAAACCAAAGGGAGTACAACAAAATCAATTAGAAGATGTTGATCCTCGTTGGGATAATTTAAAAAATCTATTAACGGACAAATAATATTGCGCCATGGCACATCCTAAAAGAAAAATCTCTAAAACAAGAAGAGATAAAAGACGTACCCACTACAAAGCTACAGTAGCTCAAATCGCGACAGATCCTACAACAGGCGAGGCACATCTTTATCACCGTGCCCACTGGCATGAAGGCAAATTGTACTACAAAGGTCAAGTTGTTATTGACGCGGTAGGCGAGGAGGCTTAAAACACAAACGCATTATGCGCTCCATAAAACTCTCATTTGAATTAAAGTGAGGGTTTTTTTGTGCGCTGAAAATTGCACAAAAGCATCAAAAACACACGCTTTTTGCTCAAAAATTAGTACTTTTCCCCTCGAAAATTGGAATTTTGGCTAAAAAGGCGCAAATTTTATTCCAAAGCATATGACAAAAATTAAAGCAGCCATTACCGCTGTTGGAGGCTATGTTCCAGACTTCGTCTTGACCAACGAGATTTTGGAGACCATGGTCGACACAAATGATGAATGGATTCTGTCCAGAACAGGCATTAAAGAGCGTCGTATTTTAAAAGAGCCAGGCCAAGGAACTTCTTACATGGCCATCAAGGCCGCGCAGCAACTTTTGGACAAAGCCAAAGTTGACCCCAAGGAAATCGATTTATTGATCATGGCCACAGCCACACCAGATATGCTTGTGGCGTCAACAGGCGTGTTCGTCGCTACAGAAATCGGAGCTACGAACGCCTTTTCGTATGATCTTTCCGCGGCGTGTTCGAGCTTTTTATACGGTATGAGTACCGCAGCCGCCTATATTGAATCGGGTCGTTACAAAAAAGTTTTGTTGATCGGGGCTGATAAAATGTCGTCGGTGATTGATTATACAGACCGCACGACTTGTATCATTTTTGGTGATGGTGCGGGCGCCGTTTTGTTCGAACCCAATACAGAAGGCCTGGGTCTTCAAGACGAGTACCTGCGTTCCGACGGAATTGGGAGAAATCACTTAAAAATGGATGCGGGCGGATCAATATTACCCGCTTCAGAAGAAACAGTCGCCAATAAACAGCATTATGTGTTTCAGGACGGCAAGACGGTATTTAAATTTGCCGTATCGAATATGGCTGATGCCTGCGGACGCGTTATGGAACAAAACGGACTTACGAGCCAGGACATACAATGGCTAGTGCCGCATCAGGCCAATAAGCGCATTATTGATGCTGCAGCAAGTCGCATGGGTGTTACCGAGGACAAGGTCATGATGAATATTCAGCGATATGGCAACACAACATCAGCAACCTTACCGCTTTGTTTGATGGATTATGAATCTCAGCTTAAAAAAGGAGATGGCCTTGTATTTGCCGCTTTTGGTGGTGGATTCACATGGGGTGCAGTTTATTTGACCTGGGCCTATAACGGAGCATAAATTAGAGTTTATATAAAACAAGACTTATGGATATTAAAGACATTCAAAATTTAATCAAGTTTGTAGCCAAATCTGGCGCTAGTGAAGTGAAACTTGAGATGGAGGACATCAAAATCACCATCAAAACTGGGGGTGACAGCGAACGCTCAGAAACCTCGGTTTATCCAGCAACACATGCTGTTATGCATGCCGCTCCTGCAGCATTGCAAGCACATGCGCCTGCTCCTGCGGCACCTGTGGCCGAGTCTGCCCCTGCGGCAGCCGCTCCTGCAGCAGAAAATGATAAATATATTACCGTTAAGTCACCAATTATTGGGACGTTTTACAGAAAACCTTCACCCGATAAATCAGTATTTGTTGAGGTGGGAGACACGGTAAGCCCTGGCAGCGTTTTGTGCGTTATTGAAGCCATGAAGTTGTTTAATGAAATTGAAAGTGAGGTTTCTGGGAAAATTGTAAAGGTTTTGGTAGACGATTCATCGCCTGTTGAATTTGATCAGCCTTTATTTTTGATCGACCCAGCTTAATTTAAAAGCAGTATCATGCCGTCAAAAAAAACCAAAGGCCCGAATAAGGCCCAAGAAAAAAGCATGTTTAAAAAAATATTGGTCGCCAATCGCGGAGAGATCGCCCTTAGGGTGATTCGAACCTGTAAAGAAATGGGCATCAAAACGGTGGCAGTTTATTCTACTGCAGACGCCGAGAGTTTGCACGTAAAGTTTGCTGACGAGGCCGTTTGTATTGGGCCCGCACCAAGTTCTGAAAGCTACTTAAAAATTGCCCACATCATTGCTGCAGCCGAAATCACGAATGCAGACGCTATTCACCCAGGGTACGGATTTTTGTCGGAGAACGCGAAGTTTTCGAAGATTTGTGAAGAACATGGCATTAAGTTCATTGGGGCTTCGGCCAAGATGATTGACCAAATGGGAGACAAGGCTTCAGCCAAAGCGACAATGAAAGCAGCAGGCGTTCCTTGTGTTCCTGGAAGTGATGGAATTATCCCGGATTTTGAAACCTGTAAAAAGGTAGCAAAAGAGACGGGTTATCCTGTCATGCTCAAAGCTAGTGCTGGGGGCGGAGGAAAAGGGATGCGCGCGGTTTGGAAAGAAGAAGACCTCCAAAACGCTTGGGAGTCGGCCAGGCAAGAGAGTAAAGCGGCTTTTGGCAATAACGACATGTACATGGAGAAGTTGATTGAGGAGCCACGACACATAGAAATTCAAGTCATTGGGGATAGTCTAGGAAAAGCCTGTCATTTGAGCGAACGCGATTGCTCAATTCAAAGACGCCATCAAAAGCTGACCGAAGAAACCCCAAGCCCATTTATGACCGATGAATTGCGTCAGGCGATGGGAGAAGCAGCAGTAAAAGCCGCCGAATTCATCAATTATGAGGGCGCAGGGACTATTGAGTTTTTGGTCGATAAACACCGAAACTTCTATTTTATGGAGATGAACACCCGTATTCAGGTGGAACATCCAATTACAGAACAAGTGGTGGATCACGATTTGATTCGAGAACAGATTTTGGTTGCCGCAGGCGTGCCGATTTCAGGAAAGAACTACTTGCCTCAACTACATTCAATAGAGTGCCGTATCAATGCGGAGGATCCATATAACGGGTTCCGTCCCTCGCCAGGTAAGATCACCACGCTCCACGCTCCTGGAGGCCACGGAGTGCGTTTGGACACCCATGTTTACGCCGGGTATTCAATTCCGCCAAACTATGATTCTATGATCGCTAAGCTCATCACGACGGCTCAAACCCGTGAGGAAGCCATCAATAAAATGAAGCGCGCTTTGGATGAGTTTGTCATCGAGGGAATAAAAACTACCATACCATTTCATAGACAACTTATGGACCACCCTGATTATGTTGCCGGAAACTACACCACGGCCTTTATGAACGAGTGGAAAATGGAAGAATAATAACGAAATAACCCTCCCTAACGGAGGGTTATTTTATTTAGCACTGAGGGGTTATTAATTTAAAATGAGCCACAACAGATCATATTGGGAATCCTATTTACTTCAAGATATCGACTATCTAATCGTCGGGGGTGGTATCGTGGGATTCACTTGTGCCATAACTTTAAAATCAAAACATCCCCAGGCGCGTGTGGTCGTGATTGAACGGGGCATTTGGCCAGCAGGAGCAAGCATAAAAAATGCTGGTTTTGCGTGTTTTGGGAGTGTCTCAGAAATTTTGGATGATGCCCAAACGCATTCCGAACAAGAGCTCATCGGACTAATCCGTCAAAGAGCCCAGGGACTTGAGCGCTTAAAATCTATAGTGGCGCCAAAGACAATGGACTATCAAGAGCACGGAGGCTACGAATACTTTTTGAATCACCAGGGCGCCTTGGCGGATCAATGTTTTGCCCACCTTGATTGGGCCAATAAACTCGCACAAGAGGCATTAAATACAGCGGAGACTGTATTTACCGTTGTGGAGAATCGATTTGGTTTTTCGGGTATTTCTTCCAGAGGTATTCTTAACAAGTTTGAGGGACAGATTCACACTGGGCGACTCATGGAGGCCCTAACCATGAAAGCATCGGCTTTGGGCGTCCATTTTTTTGGAGGCATTAAAGCGATTGCTCATGCCTCTAATTCAGATGAGGTGACGTTGCAAACTGAAGCGCACGGAATAATGACCACAAAAAAGCTATTACTGGCCACAAACGGGTATACACAAGATTACCTTTCTGACTTGGTTACCCCAGCGCGGGCCCAAGTGCTGATCACAGAACCAATTCCTGGTCTAAATATTAAAGGGACATTCCATTTAGATCAAGGCTATTATTATTTTAGAAATATAGATCAAAGGATTCTCCTGGGAGGAGGCCGAAATCTAGATTTTGAAGGCGAGCAAACAACCTTAGAGCAAACCACAGAACAAATCCAAGGGGCTCTAGAGCGCATGTTGCGCGAGGTAATTTTACCAGACCTCCCT
>RFXU01000098.1 GCA_009921505.1 Flavobacteriaceae bacterium | reverse complement strand
TTTGCGGTAGGACCAAATCTTATCGCGCGCTGATTTGGCGCTCTGATTTAAATCGACAATGGGTTTCGGGTAATTTTTGCCCAATGTAAAGCCATACATGGCCTGTTCTAACTCGGAAAGTTGCCATGGGGCGTGCACTAAATCTCCTGGTAATTCTCGAAGCTCGGGCACCCATTTTTTAATAAATACGCCTTCTGGGTCATGTTTAAGGCTATTGGTCTCTGGATTATACATACGAATGGTGTTAACCCCTGTGGTCCCTGCTTGCATCTGAAATTGTGGGTAGTGAATACCGGGATCGTAGTCTAAAAAAAGTTGCGCCAAATGATATACGCCGCGGCGCCAATCTTGATCAAGATTATAGACTAAGAAAGACACCAACATTGCTCGCATTCTAAAGTTGATCCAACCTGTAGCTTTTAGCGCGCGCATATTGGCATCCACTAGAGGAATCCCTGTCTGACCCTCTTTCCAAGCGGCCAAATATTCGGGATTGTTCTGATGGGGCATGGTTTCAAATCCTGGATTGATGCATTTAGTTTCGTAATCACATTGAACCTCAAACTTTTGGATAAAATGACAATGCCACCTGAGTCGCGTAAGCATCCCCTCAAAAGCCCGTTTGTTGCGCGCTTTATTGGGGTGGGTATAGATATACTGAAAAACTTGACGTACGCTTAGGTTGCCCCAGGCGATATAAGGTGAAAGCCGGCTGCAACTCACCCTGCTCTGCTCCGGCTTAGAAATATGACGCGCATAATTTGCCCCACGATCCTGAGCGAAGCTTCTTAAATACTGCCATGCACGCGATTGTCCTGGAGGTTGCATTTGGGCGGGGTTATCCTCAAAGATTGCAGTAAGGAGGCCTTGGTCCGATTGATCGTGTCTAATCATGTCAAGATTTGCGTGTCCATCTCTCGGTTCGGCTCGTCCTAATAAACCTTGGTCCCCTAAATTCAACAAATACAAATTATCTATGGCGGAAATCCTAGACACAATCTTAGGGTCTTGTCGCGAAAAGGTATTGTTTATGATCGGCCCCGATATAGTGGTATACCAATCTTTAACCCAATCCTTGCGATGGTTTAAGCCCCGTTGTACGCCGTTTTGTTGAAATTCGTTCCATTGCACCCCACGGATTTTACACCAATGCGCCACTTGTTTATCGCGCTCCCAAGTGACTTGCACCCCACTTTCTTGATAGGAATAAATGTTTTTGATGTCAAAAAGCGACCACAAATCCTCCAATACCTTAAGACTTGGACCATAAAACGCCTGAACAGCCTTGCTAAAGGGTTCTAAAACCTTATTCATGTCCTGTACAGAGCCGCGAATAAAACTCAGATGTCTTGGGCTCGTGTCGGGATGAGCGATTAAATCTGGGTCAAATATATAGATTGGAACATAGGGTATTTGCTGCTGTTCTGCGGCTTGGAAACCTGCGTGGTCTTGCGTGCGCAGGTCGCGTTTAATCCATACCAAATTAATGGCTGGACGCGAGTTTTCCCTCACAACCGCATTGTTTTTCATAGCGATGTGAAATTAATGAAATTCGATGGAATAGAAGAATTATCCCTATTGAATACGTTTACATTGGGCCAAGAACTCTGGTTGTAAATCAATGCCGAGTCCAGGCTGTTCAGTAAGGCGAATAAACCAGTTTTCCTCATAGATCATCCCTCCATGGGTCGGCATGAATTGGTGGAATAAAGGGCTGTCGCAGTCAAAAAAAACGATATTGTCTGAACACTGTGCCAAATGACAATTTGCCGTAAACACAATTTTTGTTTCTATAAAACCACCCACCTGCATTTTTACGTCATGTTTCTGCGCGACATCAATGATGTTTAAAATTGGGGTAATCCCTCCCGATTTACCGATTTTCAAATTGAAGAGGCCTATGTTTTGATTTGTCACCAAATTTTCGGCATCATGGTGGTCCACAACGGACTCATCGGCCATTATTGGTATAGGTACTGCGCGCTGCAGTGCCCCGAGTCTATAAGCTAATTTCCGATTAATGGGTTCCTCACAATATTCAATGGTACATTGATTTAATTCATTGAGTACCATAACTGCCTCTTCAAAAGTCCAGCCTTGATTGGCATCAAGTTTTAATTTAATCTCCGGACCAATTGCCTCTCGAATGGCCTTGATCCTCTGAACATCCATTTCAGCATTTTCGCCTAACTTCACTTTAATGAGAGTAAAACCTTGTGCTTTGAGTTCAATGGCTTGTTGGGCCATAAGTTCGGGACTGTTCAAACTCACCGTGTAGTCGGTTTGCATTGGCTTTAGTTTAAGGGCGCCTAGATATCGATACAATGGGAGGTCCTTAGATTTTGCTGCAGCATCATAGCAGGCTAAGTCTATGGCTGATTTAATGCTAAAATTGGCATAAATCACTTGATTCATCAAGCGCTCTATAGTCTGATGTTCACAAACTTCGATACCGATCAGAGCTTGTGTCAATTTGGGAACCAAAGCCAAGCATGTTTCGAGAATCTCTCCATTAATTGTGTTTGAGGGGGCACATTCACCCCAGCCAAATACATCATTATCCAGAACTACACGAACAAATATATGCTCCGAATAAGGTTCAGGGCCCAAAGAGGTGACAAATGGACGATTCAGCGGGATTTGGGCGGTGTAAATTTGAAATTCTTTGATTCTCATAAATGAAATAATGAATATTGATACAAATGGCATCACCCAAGACACTGCCGGGTTTGGTTTGAACGTTAAGTGAATTTAATGAAATTCAGCGGAATATGATATTTGTCAGTAGCGATGACTTTAATTTTGTTTACCTTGAAAAATATTTAATGCGGGCTAAACCTTTTTAATAGTTATTGGTCTAAGACATTAAATAAAAACTAAGCGCCACAATAATAAAGCGCATGGCTGGAAACAACTTAAAACAACCTAATGAAAAATTTCTCTTACGCCTTTATGGCTGTTCTGGTGTTGGCTTCATTTTTTAGTGGAACCATCGATCTAGACAACCTATTTAATTATGCCAATCAAGACATCCCGTCCTACATAACTCGGGACAATACTGGCAATAATCCTATTGACGATAAAATTGCCACACTAGGGCGGGTTTTGTTCTACGACAGAGCCCTTTCTAGAGACAATACCATCTCTTGTAGTAGCTGTCATCAACAAGCATTTGGTTTTAGCGATAACCAAATCCAATCGACCGGGGTGGCCGGGGTGACCGGGCGCCATTCCATGCGTCTGATCAACAGTCGATTTGCCGAAGAAGTTCACTTCTTTTGGGATGAACGCGCAGCCACTCTAGAGGAGCAAACCACCCAACCCATTCAGGACCACATCGAAATGGGCTATAGCGGAACAAATGGAGATCCAAATATTAATGATTTAATCGATGTGCTCTCGGGATTAGACTATTACCAACAGCTCTTTCCTTTCGCTTTTGGGGACGGAGAAATTACCGAGGAACGCATGCAATTGGCCTTGGCTCAATTTGTGCGCAGCATTCAATCTTTTGATTCCCGCTTTGACCAAGGGATGGCACAAGTCAATAATGATTTTACCGTTCCTTTTCCAAACTTTAGTACTCATGAGAATCATGGAAAAGACTTTTTTATGGATCCTCCACCAAATGGTGCCGGATGCGCAGGATGTCATAGACCGCCAGAGTTTGATATCGACCCGCTCAGTTTAAATAATGGTGTCATTCCCACCGCCGATGGTTCGGGCATTGACCTATCTAATACGCGTTCACCATCACTAAGAGATGTGGTGCGCGCAAGACAATGATGGGGTAAATGACATAGACGAAATTACCAAAGGAACCGACCCTTTTGATCCTGATGGAACCATAGAAATTATTGGGGGCAATTTGGGAATATATGATGCCAAAAAACCTGAAATAGAAATAAAGCTTTCCCCAAACCCGGTTAAAGATTGGACGCAGGTACGTTTGGACTCAGGCCAGTACACCTTGATTCTAATCAATAATCTAGGACAAGAGCTTTATCGCTGCTCTATTAACAATGAGGCTGATCTAAACCTAAGTCACTTGTCTCAAGGGATTTATTATTTATGGATTCAAGATCAAAACTCTCAGCGTAAGACTTCGGTTAAATTAATTAAATCTTAAGCGGATTGCGTTAAATTTGCTTTATGTCATATGCTTCGAAGCGACTTAATTGGATTGATCAGGCCCGGGGATTAGCCATTTTTATGGTGGTTTATGGCCATAACTTCCCGAGTGTTGAGCCGTATATTTACAGTGTCCATGTTCCTTTATTTTTTCTGATTTCTGGCCTATTTCAGTCAGATTCTGTCAGCAATAATCAAATATTAAGACGGGCGAAACAACTCTTAATCCCTTATTTTATTTGGGCCTTTGCCCTATTTGGTTTTTGGTGGGCTGTAGGCCGAAAGTTCGGCAAGAGCAGCACCCAAGATTTATCCGTATTGGATAATTTTATAGGTGTTTTTTATGCTCAAGGCGGTCCTGAATATATGGATTGGGGTATTCCTTTGTGGTTTCTGCCCTGCATCTTTTTGGTGTTTTTATTGCACGCTGGAATTACGCGATTTATAAAGACAAAGTCACAAAATATTTTGGTGTTGATCCTTGGGTTTTTAGGGATTCTTTGGGCCAAAGTAACTGAAATCCACTTGCCTTGGAGCATTGATGTGGCCATGGTAGCCTTATTGTTTTTTCACGGGGGTTATGTATTAAAAAACAATCTTAAAAGCCCCACTGAAACCCGTCAATGGTGGTTAATAATCGTGCTTTTTGGGCTACATATAACCGCCTTTTATTTTAACCCAGAAAAGGTTGATATGTACCGCTCCACCTATGGAGCGCCGCTCTTATTTTTGATTAGTGGTTTCACAGGGGCCATAGCTTATCTTATGTTGTTTAAAAAACTAAGTGAATTTGGTCTCTCAAAAATTTTTAAACCACTCGTTTATTTAGGACAAAACACCGTGGTTATTTTAGCGACCCATTTACGGGCTTTGACCCTAATCAAAGCCACACTATTGATGGTATTGGGTTGGGGTGCTTTTGAATTTACAGAGCCCGAAAAGTTCCTTTTGGCATGGGGTCAAATCGCATTATTGATGCCTGTAATTTATTTGATCAATCGGTATGCGCCGATTTTAAACGGAAAAAATGCGACTCGATAAATCAAGCGTGTATTTTTTTATTAGTCTTAACCTCATTGTGGTTTTACTTATTACCGGGGCCTCCTATTACCATATCCCGTTAAAAGGTGGAAAAGATACTTTGGTCTATCTATTACATTTAATCTCTTTACAAGTCACAGTAGCAGGTTTTCTCTATTTTTTGAGCTTGCGGTCCTGGGTTCATTTCTGGTTTCTAAGTCCTTTACTTTTGATTTTGGCTGGTTTTGCCTTTTGGGGCTATAGTCAGGACCTATCGGTTACCCCGCATTTGATCCAGGCCATCCTAGAAACTAAGGCCGATATTGCCGTGGATTTAGTCAATGGGCCATTTGTCCTATACCTCTCTATCACCTTGCTTTTCCTTTGGGTTATGGCACGTTGGCGTGCTCAAATCAAAACAATTCGTCTGTGGTCCCTCAATAGTTTTGCGGCGGTCCTTTGTGTGCTATGTTACCCGACTCTCGAGACCTTGCGTCCTGGGAGTCTTCAAAATCGTTTGCCCTATAATTTAATCTATGCCTTAGCAGAGTACGGACAGCAGCCAAATCTAAAACTAAATTTAAATCCTGACTTTGAGTTCATTAAAAACCATGATTCTCTTTTGGTCGTTTTGGTCGTGGGCGAAAGTGTCCGCGCAGACCACTTGTCTATAAATGGCTATAAACGCGAGACAACGCCTAATCTAGAGGCTTTGGAAGGCCTTATTACCTTTCCAAATATCTCAACAACCCACACCTATACGGGGGCAAGTCTACCGCAAATCTTAACCGACCAAGGACAAGAGCGAAAAGACCAGGTATATAATTCGATTTATTCTGTACTTAATAAAGCAGCATTTGAAACTTATTGGGTGGGCAACCAAACCCTTGAAAAATCCTATGCCCCTGTTGTGGCAACAAATGACAGTGTGGTACTGATCGATGCCTTTAAAAGTGTTTTCAGTTTTGATAAACGCAAGGACAATGATTTACTGACGCCCCTTGAGCATTACTTACCCTCTGTGTCTCGATCAGTGGTTAGTTTACATATGATCGGGAGTCATTGGTGGTATGAGGATCGTTACACAGAAGCGGAGCGCCGATTCACGCCGGTAATTGACAGTAAGTACATCCCGTCACTTACCGAAGAACAATTGATTAATTCTTACGACAATACCCTAGTGTACTTGGATGGCTTTTTATATCAAGTTGTTGAAAAACTGAAGGACTTTTCTGATCTCAGATCACGGGGAACAACTCGGAGAAAATGGCAAATGGCTCCATGCCCAGGCAGGAGAGGCTGCAAAAAATCCGGCCTATATGATTTGGTTTTCTGAGGACTATCAGCGGCAACACCCCGAGACCTTTGAATATTTTACAGAGGCTGTCAAACAAAAATCAACGACGGACCGCGTATTTTATGATCTTTTGAGGATCATTGATCTAAAATAACTTCCACATTATGGAATATTATTTTCCCATTGGTCTTATGGTTAATCATTTTTGATTTATTATATTGCAAAAAACAATTAAACCAAAACTCATGAAGAAATTATTTTTTACAATTACTGTTTTATCCAGTCTTTTAATCAGCGCTCAAGAGGGCGCTATTGTCACCATGCATGCCGTACTAGTTGAAGGTGATCTCGCTGCCTTTGAAAAAGTTGAGTCGGATTATATGCAAAGAGTTGCACAACACGCTGCTGAAAAGGGTGATATTTTGGCTTGGAATTTACTTAAAGCCGTCAGGCAAGATGGAGTAAATGACGAAGAGCAATACAATTATATGTTTGTTCAGAGCAACAAAACTGTTGAAGATATTCTCGATCCAAAAAATATGTTTTGGAATTTGGCAGAAGATGTACTCAATGCCGAAGAAATGGCAGATTTAAATGCTCTCAGAGGTAAATTCACATGGACAAAAGACGTACACGTGATTTATCGAGTTGAATCAGGATTATGGTTCCCAAGTAATTCTGCGGGTTACACGGATGCCGTGATTCAATTTAACTTTGCTCGTCCAAAAGATAAATCCGGTTTTTTAGCAGAAAATGCTAGTATCTGGAAATCATTCTTTGCCGCTAACGGTCCAAAGATGAATATGCTTTCATGGGGCGCAGCGAATAAAATTCACCCAGTTGGAGACGAATGGGCCTCTGTTATGACATGGGATATGTTTTCCTCTCTCGCTGATTTATTCAAGTATCGTTTAGGCGATATGCCTGATGGAATTGAGCCTCCTGTTGGGGAATCTAATATGAGCGAAATCAATCCTGGTGGTTTTTATCAAGTCGCTACTTGGCAATGGATGGCTGGAGCTTCAGCTAACTAGGTCTCAAATTTATTAGCCATTAAAATGTCGCCCTAAGGGCGGCATTTTTTATATCAACCGTTACGCAGAGTATTGACAACTAAATGTAATATTAGACATTAATACGTGTAAGAGAAAGTAAGCCATCTACAAATCCGCAAAAAGATTT
>RFXU01000097.1 GCA_009921505.1 Flavobacteriaceae bacterium | reverse complement strand
ACCAACGATTACGGTTCGGATAACATCGAATTTGTTTGGAACAATCCTGAGGATTGGGCTGCAGACAGTCCTTTTGATGAGCACGACATCCGTCGTTATGACGTAAAAAGAACCCGCCGTTCGATCTCTGCTAACTTAGATTACGCTCTAAATAACAACCATCAGTTTTACATCAAAAGTATGTACAACAACCGTGATGACTGGGAAAACCGTTTCCGTTTGCGCATGGCCAAGTTTGATGTTGAAGAAAACACGGTACGTGTGCGCAAGCAAACCAAAGGAGGGATTGATAACGACGACAATCAAAATCGTCGTCTAGAAGCTCAAAGCACTTATAAAATTGCCCTTGGTGGAGACCACCAGTTTGGTAGTGTTCTTATGACATGGAAAGCAAGTACTTCCAAAGCAGACGAGCAGCGTCCTAATGAACGTTACATTCGTTTCGAGCAAAAAGACGTGCCTATCTCGGCTATTGACATCAGTGACCCACAATTCCCTGTAATTCGTTTTGCAGGAGACCAATGGAACGATGTGTCTGCTTTTAATTTTAACGAAGCTACGGAACAAAATGGCTTGACTGAAGAAACAGACGAAAGTTTCCGAGTTGACTTTAAATTTCCTAAAGAAAAAGTTGGAACGTTCAAGTTTGGTGGAAAATATAAAAACAAGGAAAAGCTTAGAGACAATAACTTTTTTGACTATTCAGACTATGTCGAGTCTCGTTACGAAACCATGGCTGATGTAGCGACTCAGGACTACACGGTTAGCGACTACCTTCCTGGCAGCGACTATCAGCACGGATTTTTCGCAACACCAAAATTCTTAGGCGACCTAATTATGCCGCCAAGTGAAGGTGTATCGGTTTTAGAGGAATTTATTACTTCAAACTACAACGCCAAAGAAGCCGTTACGGCGGCCTATGGTATGTTGACTTCAGAAATTGGGGACAAAACCAAAATTATTGCTGGAGCGCGTTTCGAACAAACAGAAATCGAATACACAGGTTACGGATATACGGTTGAAGAAGATGGAACTGAGCGTGTAGAAGAACTAACCGGCTCTGGGGATTATGGCAACTTCTTGCCTAGTGTTACTGTACAGCACGAACTCACTGATGATATCGTTTTGAATGCCGCGTACACCACTTCATTAGCCCGTCCAGGATACTTTAATATTGTGCCTTTTAGAGCAATTATCGTTGAGGACCAAGAAATTTCTGAAGGGAATCCAAATCTAGAGGCTACTGTGTCTCAAAACATAGACTTCACTGCGGAGAAGTATATGGGAAGCGTTGGTTTAATCTCTCTAGGTCTGTTCCACAAAAACATGGATAACTGGTTGTACACCTATACCACCACTGAGTACGACTACGGCGATGGTAACGACTGGACTTATTCTCAAGTGCGAAATGGCCGTACTGCAAGTGTTACTGGATTCGAGGTTTCGCTTCAAAGCAAACTTCAGTTCCTTCCTGGGTTCCTATCTAACCTAACTTACTATGGTAACTATACCTTTACGGACTCCAAAACAGACGGTGTTGACGGTCGTGAAGATATTCCACTTGTTGGAGCGGTAAAAAACATGTTTAACAGTTCATTGGCCTATGAAACCAAGAAAATGTTCGTGCGCGCTTCTTTGAATTATTCTGGTGAAGCACTTGATGAGGTCGGTGGCGCAGAATGGGAAGATCGCTACTACGATGAGCAACTTTTTGTCGATCTCAACGCGAGTTATGCCATCAGCGATTCCATTCGTTTGTTTGCAGAACTTAAAAACTTGACCAATCAGCCTTTGCGTTACTACCAAGGAATTGCGGAAAGAACCATGCAATTAGAATACTATAACTACAGCTGGAACGCTGGGGTGAAAATTGACTTCTAATGCAGAAAACTTTAGTTTGTTTTTTATTAATTAGTTCTATGATCGGGTTGTCACAAAATGACAGCCCGGTCATTTTTGAAGTTATCGCTACTTGCGAAACTACCCCGGTGGAATCTCCAGATGACGGCGCGGACGACCCTTGTATTTGGGTTCCTGCACATAATCCCGCGGGCACCATCGTTGTAGGGACCGACAAAAAATTCGGCCTAGAAACCTATGATTTAAGCGGTCAAAAGATAAATCGTTTTGGTTTTGGCAACATCAACAATGTTGACATCAACCCTTATTTTTTTAGCCCAAACTCCGACGGAATAATTACAAGTGCCTTGGTGATTGGAACGAACCGTTCAACCCATAGTATAGATTTTTTTAGATTAGACGACTCAGGAGAATTATTTCTAATTCACCGTGAGGTTATCGGTCAAGAAATGGGTGATCTGTATGGCTTATGCACCTTCAGCGAAAGTGGAGTCCATTATTTTGTCGCTAGTGACAAAGACGGGACTATTATGCGCGCTTCGTATGCTGAACCAGCGCAAAACAATGCCCAAAATTCTGCGGTACCAGCCGATAAAAAAGCCATTTCCGTTAATGACCCTTTTATCTTTAAATTAAACTCTACAGTCGAAGGATTGGTTGCTGATACCCATTATAAAACACTATATATCGCTGAAGAGGATCAGGGAATTTGGGCCTACCCTTTAACGGATCATTCCGCCTTTGCCCCTCGTTTAATTCTGGCGACCGACGACAATCTTTTGATGGCTGATATCGAGGGCCTAACCCTTTTATGGTGTGCTGGATCGCAAATCCTTAAACCTGTTAGGGATTTTCAAAATAGTTCCTTCGGGCAGCATTGACGGCGCTGAAGAAACCGATGGCATCGACGTTACCGCTCAGGCTGTGCCTGGATTTCCAAAAGGACTTTTTATCGTTCAAGACGGATTTAACACATCAGAAAAGCAAAATTTCAAATTTGTAAATTGGGGCGATATTGAGTTCCATTTACAAAACGATTAACCCATGTATCGATCAAATCATTTGTCCTTAATTGCACTACTTCTCATGTGTCTTGTGGTGCCGAAGTTGAGTCATGCCCAACTCACCTTAACTTCAAAAGACTTGCCTAGAGCAATCAATGAAACTTCTGGGCTTGAAGTTCATAAGGGCTTGTTTCTAACTTTTAATGACTCTGGGGGCACTACCGAATTGTTCACATTTGATCAAGGGGGGCAGCTCCTCAACTCATTTGAAGTCCAAGGCACAAAAAATGTAGATTGGGAAGACATCGCCGCCGATCTCGACCATTATTATCTCGCAGACACAGGAAATAACTTTGGAAAGCGTTCAGATCAAAAAATCTATATTCTTAATCGATCTTTTGAGTTGACTGACACAATCACCATTAGTTACAAAGCGCAAAAGTCCTTTAAAAAACGTAAAAAACACCCCTTTGATGCGGAGGCATTGGCCAGTTTTGGGGATCAACTCGTTTTATTTTCCAAGGACCGGGAGACTCAGAACTCTGCTGTCTATCTCATTGATAAAACCCCTGGTCATTATACCCTGACCCCTCAGGATACTCTCGATGTACGCTGTCTTATTACAGGAGCAGATTATCACGAAGCTTCTGGGCTTATGGGCCTTGTGGGTTACAGCCCCGATGGGGTTCAATACCTCTATCTTTTGCCTGAATTTTCTGTGCCCTATGACCAGTCCAAAATGCAAACATTTGTTTTGCCGGTCAACCCGGCGCAAATTGAAGCCATTCACGTTGAGTCTCCTTCTGTGATTTGGATGACCTCTGAAGATGAGGGCTTGGGTTTACCTCGATTATTTAAAGCGACGATTGAATAAAATTCAATTACTTTTGGCGCGATTATTGTTTTAATCCATTCAAATTTTATTTATGGGACGCCCACTAATTTTTGTTGCCACCTTTCTATTGGCCCCTGCCTTGTTTTTTAAAGGTTTTGGTCAGAGTTCAAACACGCCCTCTAATCCCTCCCAATCCGTTTTTGATATCTCTGAAACGGAGTTACGCATCAATGCTTTGACTCTGCTCGTTGGTCCGGCCTTAGATATTTCGTACGAACGCGTTCTATCTAGCTCTAGTGGGGTCGGGGGAAGTTTGCTTTTAAACTTTGGGGGCGACAATTATGGAAGCCAAAAATTTGCACTATCCCCCTTTTATCGTTTTTATTTTTTTGACCAGAAAGATTACGGTGCCCGCGGGTTATTTGTAGAAGCGTTTTCTTCATTGGCCTTGGTTGAGCCGTATGCGGAGTGGGTAGAATTACGCGACGGCAGTTATATGGAACAAGATCAAGGAAATGAATTTCAGTGGTCTATAGGATTTGCTGCAGGGCGCAAATGGATCAATCAAAAAGGATTTTCTTTTGAGATCTTTCTCGGTGTTGGGCGTTATTTACTCAGCACTGCAGCCACAGACGAAGTTCATCCTAGATTAGGGGCCTCCTTTGGTAAGCGGTTTTAAATATTTTTATGCACAAAAAAACCCTTTAACATGAAAGGGTTTAAGTCTTAAAAAATGTAATCTCTAGATTAGACGTCTTTCATCACGCCTTTAACTGCCTCAGCAACTTCAGGGGTTACATCAATTTTGTGAAACTCCTTCGCGTGACGAGCTACAGCATCCATTACTTCATCGATTTCCCCTGATACCGTGAAATCGCAATCATTTCCTAAATCTCTACAACAAACCTGTTTCATTTTTTTTGGTTTTTGGTGGTTACTCTTCAAAGTTAAGGCTAAAATGTTAAATAAAAAAGCCCCACATGGCTGTGAGGCTTTTATTTTGCTTGTGGTCCCACCTGGGCTCGAACCAGGGACCACCTGATTATGAGTCAGGTGCTCTAACCAACTGAGCTATAGGACCAAAATTAGGCTGCAAATATAAGCAGTAATTCTTCAGTGCAAAATAATCATTCGTGGTTTATTTCCTGGCACAGTTCCACCAAGACCCCGCCCGCTGATTTGGGGTGCATAAACACAACCCATTTGTTGTCTGCACCACGCTTGGGCTCCTCGCTGACAAAAACAAATCCCGCCGCTTTGAGGCGCTGAACCTCAGCCTTTATATCGGTTACCGCAAAGGCAATATGATGAATCCCCTGCCCTTTTTTATCGATAAACTTGGTGATGGTGCCCTCGGGATTAGTCGAGGCGAGTAATTCTATTTTTTGATCGCCCTTTTTAAAAAAGGCTGTAGTAACCTGTTCAGAATCCACCACCTCGGTTTTATAACAGGGCGTGTCGAGCAAGGTTGTATATAATTCAATGCTTTGCTCTAAATCAGAAACCGCAATCCCGATATGCTCTATGGTGTTCATAAAATACCTTTAGCTCAAAAATAATAAAAACCCGCGCCAAAGCAGTATTTATCCTATTTTTGTACCATGGAAGAAAGTCAACGGCAAAGAAAAATTAGCAGTGTCTTGCGCAAAGACCTCGCGCAAGTGCTGAATCGTCTGCTTAAAGATGGCGGGGTAAATAACCTTATTGTTTCAGTGACTAAGGTCAGTGTGACTGTTGATTTAAGCGTGGCCAAAGTCTATGTCAGCGTGTTCCCTGCAGACAAAGGGGCTCAAGTTGTTTCAGAGTTGACCGCTTTAAAGCCGAGCATCAAACATCAAATCGCCCTTTTGACCAAAAACCAATTGCGCAAGATGCCAGACTTGAATTTTTATAATGATGATTCCCTTGAGTATATCGGCCAAATCGAACAAGCCGTAAAAGGAGGTCAAAACCCTATTGCTGATCCAACTTTACTCGAGCGCAGAAAAAAGAGCTAATGGGTCGCCTCCCCTACTTTATTGCGAAGCGTTATTTGCTGGCCAAACACAGCAGACACGCTGTTGGTTTACTCTCAAAAATTGCCATTGGCGCTGTTGCTGTAGCCACCTTTTCTTTATTTCTGGTCCTTTCTGGATTTACAGGCCTCAAAGACTACGCTCTGGCTTTTACCAATATTTTTGACAGTGATTTGATTGTTACTCCTGTGTCAGGCAAATCATTTATTTACGATAATACGCGGCAAAACGCATTACGAGGACTCAATGAAATTGAAGCAGTAGGTCGTGTGGTCGAAGACAAAGTGTTTTTGCGCTACAAAAACCAGGCCCGCGTCGCTACGCTCCGCGGCATCGACAGCGCCTACACCGCTGTGACCCCTGTAGACACCTTAGTCTATACCGGAAACTGGTTCAGTCCCGTACGTCCAGAAGTCGTGCCCGGCTATTCGGTCGCTGCCGATCTGGCCTTGGCGGCTCGAGATTTCAGTAATCTGATTCAGATTTCGGTCCCCATCCCTGGAAGTAACATTATGGCCGCCACAAATCTAGACCAGGTTTTTCGCTCCGAGCAAGTCGTGGCCTCTGGAATTTACGAAGTCAATGACCAGGTAAATGATCGTTTTGTTTTCAGTTCCATTGAAACAGCGCGTTATCTCTTTGGTTGGGAGCAAAATCAAGTGTCATCGCTGGTCATAAAAACGGCGAGTAATGACCTCGAAGCCCTTAAAGAGCAGATTTCAAATGTTTTTGATGGCGCGGTGACGGTTAAAACCCGCGTCGAACAAAATGCGGCGCTTTACCGCATGCTCAACTCCGAGAATTTATTTACATACCTATTCATCAGCCTTATTGCTGCCATTGCCGTATTTAATTTGACGGGGACCTTGATCATGCTGGTCCTTGAGAAGAAAAATAATCTGCGCACCCTATTTACTTTAGGGCAGCCTCTTGCAGAGATCAAGCGCACGTTTTTTGCGAGCGGACTCATGATGTGTGGTGTTGGCCTCGCTTTGGGTCTTATTCTGGGGGTTTTAGTGGTTTTGGGCCAGTCCACCTTTGGCTGGGTCTTAATTACTGAAACCTTGCCCTACCCCGTTACTTTGACTTGGGGGAACTTTTTGCTCGTCGCGGCAACTATTTTAGGCTTGGGAATGTTGGCGTCCTTATTAGGTGCGCAAAGGGTCACGCGCCGCCTTTTGGATTAATGTGTAAATACCATTGAGCCAAACTCCTGCTCAATTTCATCAAGCGTCGCAAAGACATCAACCGAGGCATCACTGGTAACAAGCCTGGTGCGGTAAGGTTTAAAATCAGGAATCCCTTTAAAATAATTTGTGTAGTGCCGGCGCGTTTCAAATACACCGAGTTGCTCCCCTTTCCACTCTATGGACATCTCTAAATGGCGCCGTGCAGCAGCCACGCGCTCGCTCAATGTGGGTGGTGCAGCATGAGTCCCGGTCTCAAAATAATGTTTGACCTGCTTGAAAAACCACGGATTCCCGATGCTCGCGCGCCCAATCATCGCCCCATCGAGGCCGTATTGGTCACGCATTTCTACTGCGCGCTCAGGGGAATCTACATCGCCATTACCAAAGACAGGAATATGCATGCGGGCGTTGTTTTTGACCTCAGCAATCGGGGCCCAATTAGCCTCGCCTTTATACATCTGGGCGCGGGTACGCCCATGGATGGCAATCGCTTGACAGCCCACATCTTGAAGGCGTTCAGCCACCTCAACAATCTTGATGGAATCATGGTCCCATCCCAGGCGGGTTTTAACGGTAATCGGGAGTTTGGTGTGCTTAACCATCGCTTCTGTCAGGGACACCATTAGGTCAATATCGCGCAGTATTCCTGCGCCTGCGCCCTTTGAAACAACTTTTTTAACAGGACAGCCAAAGTTGATGTCGATAAAATCAGGTCCACTGGCCTCGACAATTTCTACACTGCGGAGCATAGAGTCCATCACCGCTCCGAAAATTTGAATCCCCACGGGGCGTTCTTTTTCGTAAATATCGAGTTTCATGACGCTCTTTGCGGCATCACGAATCAGGCCTT
>RFXU01000096.1 GCA_009921505.1 Flavobacteriaceae bacterium | reverse complement strand
TGCGCTTTTTGCCGAATATTCTGGAAAGAATGAAGCTGAGGCCATTATGACCAATGACCTGAATATTCCAACGATACGAATCAACAACACGAACCTGCATCAATTGGTCGAGAAAAAAACTGAGCTGATTGAAGAGAACAAAGAACTTATGGCCGAACGCACCAAATACGGTTCTGTTGTCGCCGTGGTGAACAGCCCTCGACTGGTTATGACGGCTGATTTTTTTGATAAAAAAGGCACGCTGATTCCTTTAGGATTAGTGGTGTTATTTTTCGGATTCTTTTGGCTAAAGGGCTTGTATCTCAAAGGGAAAAAGCACGCTTCAGCGGCCTAGTCGCTTAACCTCAGCGATCCAGCCTATGAACTTATTGTCAGGCAAAGTAAATATCAATTCGATTACAGGCCGAAGTATTGGGGTATTGTCCTTGCGCCTTTTGGGTGTTGGACTCTTTTTCTTGGGCACACTTTACTTGACCAATGAATTGTCTCCTGACCTGGTCGGCCAATACGACTACAGTCGCGCATTACTATTATTTGTCGGCGCGATTGCCTTATTTGGCATGCAGCAATCCGTTATCTTTTATTCAGGGCTTTACAGCGCACAGAATAATCTCGGGCAAATCCGACAAGTTTATCGCAGCATGATCTTGTTAGTGGTCGCACTCTCTGTAGGGCTAAATGGGTTGTTGTACGTCATCGATCCAATAATTTCAGCCTTAGGCGCTAAACCCATCGGCGATTTGGTCTACCAAACCTTTACAGGCCTATTGTTTTATGCCATCGCGATGCTTAATATTGACGTGCTTCGCGCAATCGATCGAATCTATGTTTCGGAATTGTTTCGCAATATTCTGCGTTATCTAATTTTCTTTGTAGGGGTTGTCGCTTTGGTCGTCCTGGGCCAACCACAGTGGTTAGTTTCCGTGTTTTTGGGCAGCTTCGTCTTTTTAGCATTGAGCTCCAGTGCCTTACTGTTCTATTATTTTTCTCAACCGCCGCTGAACGTATTTCAGCCTGCGGAGCCCATTAGCCCTAAAGCTATTTTAAAACGATCCGCCCCAATGGCCATAAGCGCGGCCTCATTTTTGCTCATGCAAAGCCTGGATGTTTTGATGCTTAAGCAATTTGACAATTACGCCGTCGTGGCCGTGTATAGTGTTGCCGTAAAACTCACCCTGCTTTTGTCGGTGGCATTAGCCTCAGTAAATGCGGTCCTGGCGCCCAAAATAGCCGAGGATTATAATCGGGGCGCGCTCGAGGCACTGGCTGCAAAAGTCAAAAAAAGTACGCGACTCATCTTTTTCTCAACAGCACCAGCCATCTTGATTTTGGCCTTAGGCGCCGAGTGGATTTTGTCTTGGTTTGGGCCTGCCTACACGGGGGCAAAAAGCGCTTTGTTGATTTTGCTTTTAGGACAAGTGGTAAATGCTTTTTGTGGTTCCGTTGGGGTTTATTTAAACATGACGAGCAAACAAAAGGCCTTTCAATGGATTGTGGCCAGCGCTCTAGTTTTGAATGTAGCGCTTAACGCCTATTTGATTCCAATCTATGGGATAAATGGTGCTGCTTGGGCTACGGCAGCAAGCATGATGGCCTGGAACATTACTGCGGTAATTTATGTGTATAAAACGGATCGGATTAAAACATTTTTAACGTGGTAGGACAAGAGTTCAAAGTCGATTTTTTTGTGGTTGGCGCAGCGCGTTCTGGCACCACGACGCTCTATCAATATTTGTCCAAACACCCTGATATTTATGTGCCTCGGGTTAAAGAATTGAATTACTTTTCAAAAGTCAGTTCAAATCAACCTCAAGATTACGCTTTGCCTAAGCCTGAGCAGGAGTATCACACGAAAATTATCCAAAGCCCCGAAGTCTATCGGGCTCTTTTTTCCAAGGCCAAATCAAGCCAAATAAAAGGCGACATAAGTCCGTCTTATTTATGGCATGAGGAAACGGCCGCAGCCATAAAAGCGCATAATCCTAATGCGAAAATCGTAATAAGTCTTCGCCACCCCGTAGAGCGGGCGTTTAGTCATTATTTAATGGCAAAAAGCGTAGGCTATGACCAAAGCAAGAATTTCGAGCAAGCCATACACGCACCACTTTCTGAGCATTGGGGCGGGGGCAATCGGTACATGGAGTGGAGCGATTATATTGCTCCGCTTAAGGCGTATTACGCTGCTTTTCCAAAGGCACAAATTCATGTAATGATTTTTGAACAATGGGTACAGGATCAAGAAAATGCCTTTGCCGAATTAGCCAAATTTTTAAATGTAGGCCACTACACCCTTGAGCGCGCCACAGACCAACACAATCAGACTCTGGCGTATAAGCATCAAGGAACGTTAAATGCGCTGCGCACCCCATGGGCACGAACGCTTTTACACAGCATTATGGGGGAATCCACACGAGATCGGGTTAAGGCCTTTTTATTTGGCGGCCGCCCTTCTGAAGAAAAACCCCCGGAGCAATTAAGTGCCCAGCTCTTGGGTCAAAATATTGAGTCTTTGCGGCAAATAGAAGAACTTACTCAAAAGCCCGTTCTTGATTTGTGGGGCGTAAACAAGATAATCGCGCAAAAATGATCAGCCATAAACACAAAACAGTTTTTGTCCATATTCCCAAGGTGGCCGGTCAAAGCGTCGAACAAATGTACCTAGCTGACCTCGGGTTAGATTGGTCTGAGCGGGAAGTGTTGCTTTTGCGTCCGAAATTAAATACAGAAAAAGGCCCAGAGCGTTTAGCGCATCTCACCGCTGCTGAATACACCAAATATGGGTATCTCTCTCAGGAGCATTTTCAAAACTATTTCAAGTGGGCTTTGGTCCGGGACCCTTATCAAAGAGCCCTATCCTGCTATCACTTTTTAGGGTATGCTCGGGTGTTGAGTTTTGAGAATTTTGTTCAAAATGTACTGCCTGAAAAAATAAAGCAGCAACACTTTTTTTTCTTGCCTCAATACGATTATCTTCATGACAATCAAGGTCGGTTGCTGGTGGATTACGTGGGGCATTTAGAGCGATTGGACCAAGAATTGGCCTATCCCAAAGAAAAAACCGGAATTCAGCATATTTCAATGCCTCACGCCAACAAAGCTGCGGGGTCATGGAAAAGGGTGCTTCGGCTTTGGGGCGAACAGCCAAGTTTAATAAAATATTTTGCCCTGGGGCACGATAGAAAATCAAGAAAAGAGGCTTTGACTTCGTGTGCTAAAGCGGGGTTAAATCGATTATACGCTAAGGATTTTGAGGCCTTTGGCTACACAAAACAAGAATGAATCAGTTAACTGCAAAAATAGGCCTAGTGGCCATAATTATTGCCCTTTGGGCCGAGAGCGTGGAGCTGAGCTTCTTGGTGGCGCTTGCGGTATTGCTGCTTCATTTTAACGGACGTATTTCAAAAGGCTTATCGCAGATAGTGCTTTTGATTTTAGCCATGATGGCGGTGGGCTCCCTCGGGATATTGACACGACAAGCGGGGGTGTATGGCTTTGTCAAGGATGTGGTTTATTTCTTGAGGCCATTGACTGTAATGTTAGCGACTTATTATGCGGTACAAAAGCTCAGGTCAAAAGCAGATTTTTACAATTTAATCGTCTTGGTGGGTTTTGGATTCGCCCTGCTGCACCTATTGGAAATTGGTATTGGACTGCTGCGTTATCGTCCAAACCTCCAGAAATTTAGAGAGCTTTTTGGCAAACTGAACCACGTCGAAATGGTGGCCTTGTTCTTGGTGGCCTGTATTCGGGATTTGCCCATCAAAAAAACACGGTTTACCCTGTTTTACAAGCTTGCGGTAGCCGCCTTGATTTTTTCATTCTTGCTGTATTTTTCCAGAACGATGATTGTTGTTCTTTTGTTGATGATTATGGCCTATTACGGCTACCTAAAGCTCAACGCTAAAGGGGTGGTTATGGGGTTGGTTTTACTCGGCTTTGGTGCTGGATTTGCATTTTTTCTGAGTCAATATGAGCCTGAAGAGGTAAAAAATCAAACTGTTTTGACGGGCTTTTTGGCCAAAGTAAAAAATTCCTATACCGAGACTTTTGAGCCGATTAAATTCGACACTTATCTCAAAGACAGACGTTCGCTTTGGCCGCGCTGGCGTGCTTACGAAGCAAGCTTGGTTCTTGATGAGGTTGATCAAGAGCGCAAATGGTTGCAAGGAAAGGGTTTTGGCTCAACCGTAGATGCTGGTTTTGAGCTGCGGCTCAATGGTGAAATGATGCAGCATCTTCCCACGGTACACAATGGGGTGGCTTACGTCTACATGAAGACAGGAGTGCTCGGCCTTTTGTTTTATTTTACGATTTTTATTGTGCTCTATCTGTATAATTATCTCAACCCGAAAGACCAGGCGCATAAATCCTATAACGGAGTCCTTGTGGCGGCAGGGTTTTATATGCTTGCGGCAACTATGGTAGTTACGGGTATTTTTAAACCCTACATGATGGTTGGATTTTTAATCGGCGGGTCTTTTGCCCTTAAAAAAGAGGGCGCATGAAAATAGCGATTTTTGGCACTAGAGGAATTCCTAATCATCACGGGGGATTTGAACAATTTGCTGAGTGGTTTGCGCCTTATCTGGCGGATCGGGGCCACGAGGTTTATGTATATTGTTCACACAACCACCCGTATCAACAAAAGAATTTTGGCGGTGCTAAGCTGGTGCACTGTTATGATCCAGAATATAAACTGGGCACTGCAGGACAGTTTATCTACGATTTAAATTGTTTGTTGGACGCGAGAAAAAGAAACTTTGACATTTTACTGCAACTGGGTTACACCAGCAGCTCCGTATGGTATCCGCTACTGCCTAAAAAAACTTTGATCGCAACAAACATGGATGGCTTAGAGTGGAAACGCTCTAAATACCATCCTCTAGTGCGGAGGTTTCTCGCCAAAGCAGAGGCTTGGGCAGTTAAAAGCAGTGATTATCTGATTTCTGACAATACGGCTATTGAGGCCTATCTCAAAGAAACTTACGGAGTGCATTCGACTTATATTCCTTACGGAGCCGAGATTTTTGAAACCCCTGACGCCAAAGTTCTAGCGCAGTACGGCGTCTCACCGGGCACTTATGATTTAGTGGTTGCCCGTATGGAACCCGAAAACAATATTGAAACGATATTAGACGGGGTGGCAAAAAGCCAAAACCAAAGCCTTTGTTTGGTCGTTGGGAAACATGAGGCGACGTCTTTTGGCCGTTACTTAGCGAAGAAATACGAAAATCAAGACAATATTCGTTTTCTAGGCGGGATCTACAATCAAGAACTCTTGGATAATTTAAGACATCATGCACGCTTGTATTTTCACGGACATAGTGTCGGGGGGACCAATCCTTCATTGCTCGAGGCTATGGGCAGTCAAGTCTTTATTGTAGCCCATGATAATGCATTTAACAAAGCCATATTAGGACCAGATGCCCTTTATTTTCAGGATGCGGACCAGGTATGTCAAATTTTGGATCAAGACCATGAACCTTCAACGGTACAAGAGAGGATTCACGCCAACACACAAAAAATAAGAACCCTGTATTCTTGGGACAAGATAAACGCTGCCTATCTGACGTTTCTTAAATCAATTTATGAGCAAAAGCCTTAGTCATAGCACACAAAATGAGATAATGAGTTGGGCTATTGGCCTGGTTTTGATCAGTGTGCCTATGCCTTATACCTTTAGCTCTATTGCTCTGGCCGTTTTAGGGGCCGTTGCGCTCATGGGCATGTGGCACCGTCAAATCAATTGGCGCCCTTATTATTTGTGGCCTATGCTTCTTTTTGGGCTCATTGTTTTTTCGATGTTTTGGACCGAAGATTCAGGAAAATCGTTACGCGGGATCGGTCGTCAATTGCCTTTATTGGTCATGCCCCTATCTTTTTTATTTTGGCCAAAGTTTGACCACAAGGTTTGGCACAAAGGGGTATTTATAGGCGGGGTCGCGGGCGCCATATTGGCCCTGTTCGCTGTGGCGCGCGCCGCATTGCGCTCGGTGGATCAAGGCGATTACACCCCATTTTTTTACCATGAATTAGTGGATTTCTGGGAACTTAACGCGATTTATGTATCGGCGGTTTCAGCCACCTACCTGCTGTATTTTTGGTTGGCGTACGCTCCCGAAAAAGGCCGCAGCAGGCGCGCGCTAATCCTGGGCGGAATACACCTGGGCTTTTTAATCCTGCTCTCGTCAAAAAACATGATTTTGACCACACTGCTTATCGGTTTTGTCGCCAAGGCTTACACCCATCGCAAGCGCATCAAACACTTGATTTTAATTGCTGTGATTGGGGTCACTACCACTGTTGCTTTATCTCAAACCCCTTGGGGGGCGCGATGGGCACAGCAACAGTCTACCCCTATTGCGGATGCATGGACCTGTGAAGGCTTTACCGACATTTATCCTTGGACGGGCACTACGCTTAGGGTGTTTTTTACCCGGGTATTTGTGGAGCAACTAAGCGAAGATCAGGCCTGGCTTACCGGTTATGGAATCAATGCCGGTCAGGCGAAAATTGCTCAAGGCCAAAATAAATACTTTGTCTATTGTGGCTACAACACTTACAATCTACACAATCAATATTGGCAAACCATTTTTGAATTAGGGTTGATTGGAGGTTTGCTGCTCGTTCTTATGCTGGTGCAGCTCGCCCGCGCTGGCGTGAAGCGCCGCGACTGGTTCCAGCTCGGGTTTGCAGTATTAATGGTTGCGCTGATGTTTACAGAAACCTACCTTTGGCGCCAGCGCGGGCTGATTCACTTCATGGTTTTATACCTCGCCTTGACAGCGGCGATTAGTCTTGATTCAGAACCGCTCGAAATTCAGACCCCCTCAAATCGGGCGAAAACAAATAAACCGCCCCAAATCACTCCCTGATGAAGATTCTCATAGACGCACATAAAATCGGAGAAAAGCATGAGGGGACCAGCACTCACCTTATCGGGCTGTATCGAGCCTTGATGGTCTTAAAGCCAGATTGGACCTTTGTTTTTGTCGGGCCATATCTTGAGGCCATGCAAGAAGCCTTTGGTACAGGAGAAAATTGTCGTTATCTCCCCTTGTCCACGACCAATAAATTCAGACGTTTGCTTTGGGATTTGCCTCAAATCATGCGCCGAGAGGCTGCAGATTACACGCACTTTCAATACATCAGCCCTTTGTGGAGCCCTACACCCACTTTAGTCACCATCCACGATTTATTGTTTTTGGAGCCAGAATTCAAACAGCATTTCCCGTGGACTTATCGATGGCTGAACGGATTATTGTTTCGACTCAGCGCGCAAAAGGCAAAAATACTGTGCTCAGTTTCAGCCTATGGCCAAAACCAACTCAGTCTACGCTATGGGATAGAGGCGCAGAACATCGTGATCACCCCTAACGCGGTAAGTACCCAACTAACGAGCTTAGAAAAGGCCAAAAAGCGCGTTGCGGGTTATGATTTAGACCGGTTTATCCTGTTTGTAAGTCGTGTAGAACCGCGAAAAAACCACAAAGCGCTATGGCGTGCTTTTGATACTCTGGCCTTGCACAAGCAAGGATTTAAGCTCGTGTTTATTGGCAAAAAAGAATGGATGGACCCAGATCTTGAAACCGTGATGCAGCAATCAGATCCATCCATGCAGGAAGCTGTGATTTGGCTTGACAGCGTGCCCCATGAAGATCTTTGGGCCTTTTATCGCGCAGCGGCGCTTTTTGTATACCCCTCGCTGGGCGAAGGTTTTGGAATCCCACCCCTTGAGGCAGCTGTGGTGGGCACACCCGTGGTATGTGCCCGAAATACGGCCATGGTCGATTTTGATTTTTTGCCTTATTTGGTCGATGT
>RFXU01000095.1 GCA_009921505.1 Flavobacteriaceae bacterium | reverse complement strand
TTTAGAAAAACGCTCGCAATTGCATCGAGCCGGTATGAATAGTCGGACTGTCCGGACTTTGCCTGCCGAAATAGGAAAAGTTCAAGTCTAAAAAGCTATTGATCCGTTTTTGCCAAAGCAGATTCCAAGTGTAATTCTCTCCTGGCTGAAGCCCCTCGAGCATGAGATAGGCCACAGATGAAAAAGGGGAGCCTTCAAATTTATTATTGATGCTATTAATTTCTGCGGTTAACGACATTTTATCGGCCTTTGCCAAGGTGCAGGAAACCCCGAAATTATTTTGCTTTAGGAACTCGCGTGCGCCTGATGTATTTTCTTTTTGAGCCGCAGACCAATAGAAATTTACTCTAGAATTTTCGCCCCAGAAATAGCTGATTTTTGGTTTAATTCCTCTGTGTAAAAGATTAAAATTGCGTTGGGCAAAGTTTTCCGAGCGGTTTTCACGCCGATTGTACTCCCCAGTGAAATGCGCGAGCAGTTGACTTTTTATTTTATGGTCAAAGGTCAACTGGTGCTGCTCTAATGACGTTTGTTGCAATCCCAGGGCGATGAGTTGATTGTTTTCATTGCGCTGATAAATATAGGCAGTGGTATAGTATTGGCGATTGCGATTAAAAAATAAGGCCTGTTTTAAGTTCATTTGTAAGGCTAAATCTTGGGTGTTATCTGGGCTAAGCGGGTTGATGAAGATTAAATTGCCTTTTGGCGTACTTCGGTCAACAACCAGTGAAGTTTGACTATAAAAATGGGCTAAAAACCCTTTAAGACCGGGGCTATTTTGCCATGAGGAAAATTGCCATGTCAGGAGTTGCGTTAATGCACTGCGCTGGATATCGATAAAGGTTTGATTGGGTAACAGCAAACGAACGTAGGCCGCTTGATCTTGGTATTGAGCAATTTCGAATTCATCGAGATCTTGTATGCCATCTTCGTTATAATCGATCCAGGTGTAAGTTCCTTGGCCAGGCTCGACGGCCACATAAGTAAATTCTTGTTGAGGGAGCTTCCCATTATTGGCTTCAATATTCGTAGCGATACGCAATCGATTCTCCCATAGGTTTTGAGCAAAGCTCAGACGCAGATTAAGTGATTTTTGCCCTTCTAAAATCGTGTTGGACGTGGACAAGTTGCGGTACTGTGCGAATCCAGATAATTTCGTTTTACTGTTATTGATCAATTGCGCTTTGGCAAAAACATCTCGTGCGATACCCACCCGATTTAATACCCCTGAGACCAAACTATCCGTATCTCGATAACGCCATCCCAATTCTGTAAATACCCCCGTACTGTCCCCAACGCCAGCGGCCGTTTCATAAGCAATAAATTTTTGACTCAGCGCGTTGAGTTGATTTAGGGAATCTTTAACGCGGTTGTCCTCTGTGAGGAATTTAGCCCTTACCCAACCATTGTTACTTGAAAGACCTATGGATTGATGCGCTCTTAAAAAATTACTTGCGCCATTGATTGCGCTTGTGTTCAGGTTGCTGAATTGGCCCTGATACCACCATTTTTTACCCCGGAGATTGCTGAGTATACTGTGTTTTTGACCTCTATACGCACCACTTGTTTTTAGTTGATCAAATTGATACGTGGTCGCTCCGAGTCTTTGATTAAGCCATTGTAGGCCCAAAGTGCTGAGTGTTTGATCCCGAATGATCTGATCGACAGGTAAATTCCAATCTCGATTAAATTCGACTTGATATAAAAGCTCTGGACTACGATAGTTTTTGTCTACCCCGTTAAAGCGCATGAACCCATTGATGGCCCAGAGACTGTCTTGTTGTATTATGACTTGTCGGGCATTGATTAGCCCGGCATAACCCGAATTGTCACCGTCGTCCAGAGTGCTGTAGCGGTTTAAATCATTATCGCTGGCACTGAATTCTCCTTCAATTTGTGTTTTGTCCTTATTGTAACGAACAAAGGCCCCGGCCAGCTGTAATTTTTGTGCGGGAGTGAGTCTTATCACGGGGCTATAGGAACCTTGAGGCACGCCATCAAGGGGAGGAACGTAGACAAAGATTTTATTGATACTGGTCTGGCTTTGGATAATATAATCTCCTTGATTGGGGCCAATCAGGGTGAATCGGACTTGATAAAGTTCATCCTGCTGGTTATTGGAAAAGACAAAGACCTCTTGCCCTTGGATAATTTCCTTTTTATAAAGAATCTGGTTTTCGGAGTAAGTCGCTGCTTGTTCTGAAGGGGCAAGTAGGGCTTGAGGGTTATCTCCGGCAGTTTTTAAAACCTCTTGCTGTGCTTGGGTGAAATTCTGTTGAAGGGGTTGATTTTTATCGTCTTGCTCAGTGTACAAGTAGGCCCCAATATTCAAATGCTCGCTTTGATATTCTCCTCCAGTATTCGCGATAAACCTGGTGTAATTTCTTTCGGTGATTTGATATTCGGCCGTAATACGCATATTGCTGTTTATAGGGTAGGTAGGGTTAAAGCGCAATTCACCCGCATTGTAATCAATCACATAGTCCGCGTTTTCTCCCCGCTGTAGCAATACCCCATTAACATAAATCCGCTCACTTCCAGAAATCATGAGAATAAGCGCTTCTCCGTTTGCCCCCAGCAGTTTGTAAGGCCCTTGATTGCCCTCTTGTCCTTGAATTAGGCTGCGCTTAAAAACCCCACGAACCAGTCCAGCGGCGGCAAACATGCTGGTTTCACTTCCGTCCTTGTGATCTATTTGCCATGCCGCATGCATCCCCTGAATCTTTTTAGTGAATTGTCCGAAGATCGTTTTCCGATTAATCAGATCAACATCCCCGGCGCGCAATTGCCAGCGGTCCGCTTCCAGGGCGACAAATAATTGATCAAACTCTTCAAGACTCTGGGTGTATCCCCCATTTTCGCCCGGTAAATTACTGTCTTGTAACGAGGCGGTAATCTGGACCTTGTCGCTTAAGGCTCCGGTAATTTGAAGATCCAATTGACTGTTGACCACCGCGTTTTGATTGTTGCCCACAGTTAGGCCACGCACGATACTCCCCTGAGCATTGATTCCTGAAAAAGGATTTTTTTCTTTGGTAAAATTATTTTCGCCAAGACGGTATATTTTGCCCATTTGATCTTGTGCCGGAAGAATGAGCTCTGGATCCAATGCACTATAAGTTTTAGTCAAATAATTAGGATAGCGCAAGTAATTAATAATAATTGAGTCGTTTTGTTGGAGCACTAAGGGGTCAAGAATTAGCTGTGCTTTTGAAAATCGACCGCGATAAAGACTGGAGTCAATGGGGGTAAGATCAAGGCGTAAAACACTAAATTGATTGGGGTTGATCGAAATGGAATCAAAGGTAATTGTATCGGCAACTTTTACGGTTTTAATGCGCCCTGTCCAAGACAATTCATCTTGTGCTATAACCTTAGGTACCGACCACATCCAAAGTGCGATCAGTAAAAAAGTCGAGCGAAGTAACTTTGCGGTCAAAGCCATAAAAACAGGACAAGTCTCATTGGATAAACTGAATCCGCCTCGAATTATTTTGTTGATTGTTTTTTGAAAATTGCGTTGCGGGATATTAGGGTAAATATACGGGCTTATTTAATTTAGTGCACAGCGATGAAGCACTCCTAAAATCAAATGTTTTGAAAATAATCTCCTATAATGTCAATGGAATACGGGCGGCCATGAACAAAGGCTTACTCGAATGGTTACAGCAGGCAAATCCCGATGTGTTCTGTATTCAAGAAACCAAGGCGATGAAGGATCAGGTTGATCTGGACTTGATTGAGCAAGCCGGGTATCCTTATCACTATTGGTTTAGTGCTCAAAAAAAAGGCTATAGCGGGGTTGCGATTTTTTGTAAAACAGAACCTGATCATGTGGAATATGGAACGGGTATTGAATATATGGATGCCGAAGGGCGCAATTTACGTGTCGATTATCCAGGCGTTTCCATAATGAGTTTATACTTGCCTAGCGGGACAAACGACGATCGTTTGGATTTTAAGTTCCAATATATGGATGACTTTTTGGCTTATGTGACCGTATTACGCCAGGAGTACCCTAAGCTTGTCATTTGCGGAGATTACAATATTTGTCATCACGCCATCGACATACATGACCCCATACGCAATGCAAAAGTCTCCGGGTTTCTGCCCAGAGAACGCGCGTGGCTCGAGGACTTTGTCCAATCGGGCTTTGTCGATAGTTTTAGGCATTTGAATAAAGAACCAGGACAATACACTTGGTGGAGTTATCGCGCTAATGCCCGAGCGAACAATAAAGGTTGGCGTATAGATTACAATATGGTCACGGAGCCGCTGCGCGATCATATTAAGCGCGCCCTGATTTTACCACAAGCCAAACACAGTGACCATTGTCCACATATGGTAGAGCTGGCATTGTAATGGACTCGAGCTATTAATAATAAAGGGTTGGATAGAGATCTCGTGCACGGGGTGCTAACTAAACAAAAAGGTGTTGCACCAAATCATGAACTTTACCGACTTGGATCACGTTGATTTTGGTATTCTTGGGGATTTTACTGTTTTTGGCCACGATAATTTGAGTGAACCCAAGTTTTTCGGCCTCAGAAAGGCGCTGATCCAAACGACTTATAGGACGGACCTCTCCGGCTAGACCTATCTCCCCAGCAAAACAACAGGTGCGCATTAAAGGCATATCATTATTCGAAGAGAGCACTGCCGCAACCACGGCGAGGTCGAGTGCGGGATCGTCTACTTGAATCCCTCCAGTAATGTTTAAAAAGACATCCTTGGCACCGAGTTTAAAGCCTACTCGTTTTTCAAGGACCGCAAGGATCATGTTCAGTCGTTTGAGATTGTAACCCGTTGCCGATCGTTGAGGCGTGCCGTAAACAGCACTACTCACAAGCGCTTGAATCTCGATCATCAGGGGGCGCATCCCTTCTAAGGTGGCGGCGATCGCGGTTCCGCTGAGGGGCTCATCAGTTTTTGAAATGAGCAGTTCCGATGGGTTGGTTACCGCGCGCAAACCTTCGCTGAGCATTTCGTAAATACCTAATTCATTTGTGCTGCCAAACCTGTTCTTATGGGCCCGTAAAATTCGATAGACATGATGACGGTCGCCCTCAAACTGCAAAACCGTGTCCACCATATGTTCTAAAATCTTTGGCCCTGCGATATGTCCATCTTTGGTAATATGTCCAATAAGTACGACTGGGGTCTGTGTTGATTTGGCGTACTTGATGAGTTCTGCGGTTGCGGTACGAATTTGAGAAATACTGCCTGATCCGCTGTCTATTTGATTGGATTGCAAGGTCTGTATGGAGTCAATGATGACAACCTCAGGCTGTTGTTCCACAGCGTGGTGCAAAATGTTTTGCGTTTGTGTTTCTGTTAAGATCAAACACTGTCCTTGATTTTTACCTAAGCGATCTGCGCGCATTTTGATCTGCTGAGCACTTTCTTCTCCTGAGACATAAAGGGTCTTGTAGGGCCAACGCAGTCCTACTTGAAGCATCAGCGTGCTCTTTCCAATCCCTGGTTCTCCGCCGAGTAAGGTCAAAGATCCGGGCACCAAGCCTCCGCCTAGCACCCTGTCGAGTTCTGTATCATGAGTTGATTTACGGGGGGTGTCGCTTGTGGCAATTTCTTCAATAGGTAAGGGTTGAGCCACCCTAGCCGCTGAGCCTGCGGATTGTTCCCAAGCTGCGGGAACTTGTGTGCTAATGACCTCCTCAACGATTGTATTCCAGGCTTTACACGAATTACATTGTCCCTGCCATTTGGCGAAGGAACTTCCACAGTTCTGGCAAAAAAAACTTGTTTTTGTTTTTGCCATCAGTACCCAAAATCATATTTAATTTGATCCGCTTTGTCCAGCATCAAATCTACGGTGATAAAATCCACTTCTTCTTTGTCAAATCCGCCCTGGAAGGTCCGCATGGCCCGTTTAGGATCACCAGTTTCTTCATAGTAGCGTCCCATATAATAATCGCCTAAAATCAAATCGGGATATTGACGCGTAGCCAGGGTCGCTATTTCTCTGAGGGATTCCCATTGTTTGAGTTTTTCGCAGGCAGAAGCAGAGGCCAAAAAGTCATTGATTCTGATGGGGTTATCGATGCCAAAGAGATTGGCAATGGTTTGATATTTATCCAAAAGATAGAGGTGTACGGGTGTTTCGAGTTTCAGTAATACATCATTAAACTCTTGTTTAGAAATAGGTCGGTAGACCGAAAATATTTTTTCTAGAGCCGACGGGATTGCACGGGCCACCAGTGAATAGTGGGTTGCTCCTTCAAAATTATCGTAGTAGTAATTAAATTGGTCAGACTTCAGGGCGCTCAGAGAAACATTTAGTTCTTGTGCCACAAGCTGTAAATCTTGTATATCATCGGTGCCGGTGGCTAGATAATAAAACAGTTTTTGTGGAATGTTGGGAATCCGCTTTGGCAGTCGGTCATCCATCATGGGGGCGAGATCTGGACTTAAAGCGATATAGCCATTAAACAATGGAGGATCTTTGAATAAATAATAGTTGATATAGCTGGCCGTAAGATCGTGGCCTACCGCAATAATGAATTTAGCAGTACGGAAATTTGCATCGATAAAAGGCACGAGCTCCATCCCAATAAACTCAAAAAAGTCAGCGCCCCGGTCTGCAGGCATAAAATTAGTATCGTCATAAAAGCAATCGTCGTAGCGACTGTCTCCTTGCATGATGCCAACGACCAAAGCCTCGGGCATATCTTCCCAATACCCGAAATAATCGACATTTCCTGCTACGGGCTCGAAGAGATAATTGGCATCCAATACAATGACAATAGGGTAGGATTTTTCGGTATTCGTCTCGTAATCTCTGGGAAGTTGGATTTTAAGACGTCTTGTTTCTCCAAGTTTGTAAGAGGAAAATTCCTCGTAAACAACTTTGGATTGACCCCAGCTTTGGGTGAAAAAAATTAAAGCAAAAAACAGAAGAAAACGGCTTCTCATGGGTAGAAATTTTCAATCAGAAAGATAGTAAAATTATACCACCACTCTAGAGTTAAGACTCTGGGGATTTCTTACTTTTTATTCACAAGAGGAAGGCCAATCAGGGCGATTAAGCCAAAAAAGATGATGGAAGAAATGTTTGCAGTCCAAATCAACCACCCAAAGGCATTGCCTAAGGGTTGGGCTATACCAAACAGTCCCATTACCCCGGCCACGGCTAGTGGATAATAACCAATGCCGCTGTTGGTAAAGGCAAAAGTGAAACTCCCGACGACAAAGGTGATGATGATGACTTCCCAACCAATCCCTGTGGTCTCAACTAGAGCAAAAGTTGCTGCGTAAAATGACGCGACATACAGCCCCCAAATCAAAAGGCTTTCTACGATAAAAACTACGGGTGAAGAAACTTTTTTAATGCTCAGCATGCCTTGTATTAAGCCCTTAATAAACTGACGTAATCGCAGCGCGATAGAATGTTTTGACCCTTTAACCCAGAGAAAAAACAAAAGGATTATTCCACCAAAAATAAGGAGGGTCCAAAGTAATTTTGATATCGGGATCACACTGCTGATGTAGCCGATGAGTAAGCTGTAATTCATGGCGATCGCGAGGCTGAAAAATAGCGCTAAAAAAATCAAATCAATTAAGCGCTCTGTGATGATCGTGCCCAGGCCATGCTCCATGGGGGTGTTTTCATACTGATTTAAGGTCACTGCTCGTGATACCTCACCGCTCTTCGGGATAAAAAGATTCATAAAATAGGCCACACATACGGCAAAAAAACTGTTGTACCATTTTGGTCGATGCCCAAGCGGTTTGAGCAGTAAATGCCAACGATGGGTGCGCAGAATATGGCTGGCCAAAGAGAGTAAAACCGAGAGCAACAGAAAAGCGTAGTTTGCCTCCCTAAAGTGCCGTTTCATCTCGCTCAATTGTTCTGGCGTGAATTTTTGATAGAAGTACCAAACCAGTAAAATTCCCAGTAA
>RFXU01000094.1 GCA_009921505.1 Flavobacteriaceae bacterium | reverse complement strand
GGAGTCTTTTCGTGAGGCCGTAGCAAAAGACTATGAGCGTAAAAATCAAGTGACCTATGCTTCGGAGTTAATTCTTCCTTTAGATAGCGCAGCTTTTGGTATTTACTTGACCTGCAAAGCAATCCTTCAACCCAAAGACGAAGTAATTGTTTTTGATCCAGTAGACTTTTTATTTAAGTATTCTGTAGAACAAGTTGGGGCAAAAGCGATCACCTTCCCAACCCCACAAACTAAAGGGTTGATGGATTTTTCTGGGCTCGAGGCACTTATTACTCCCAAAACCAAACTCATTTGCCTTTGTAATCCACTTAATCCAACAGGTAAGGTCTTTACAAAATCTGAATTAATGGCTTTAGCGGAAATTGTTGCAAAGTACCAGGACCTCATGGTTCTTTCGGATGAAATATGGAGTGATATTGTGTTTAACCCGAATAAATTCAATGCATTCTCTTCAATTGACACTGTTTTTGAGCGCACTATTACCGTAACGGGATATAGTAAATCATATGGGCTCGCAGGGCTGCGTATTGGGAGTATCCTAATGCCCAACAAAAATATCTACGACAAAATATTTGCAATGTCGCTTCATCAATCCACTGTGCACGGGGCCAATGTTCTAGGCCAAATTGCAGCCCAGGCCGCATTGAATGAAGCCCAGCCTTGGTTGGACGGTTTTGTCCGTCATTTGCAAGAGATGCGCGATTTTGCCGTGACACGGCTCAATGCAATGCCGGGGGTTCATTGTCAAGCACCACAGGGCTGTTATGTTTTATTTCCTGAGATCTCCGAAACTGGTTTTTCTGCGTCGGAATTGCAAAATCAGTTAATGACTAAAGCCAAAGTTGCCGTAGTACCGGGACTGCCCAAGTGGTTTGGTTCTGGGGCCGAAGGCCATATTCGGCTCAGTTTTGCGACTTCGCGGGGAATTCTAGATGAAGCCTTAGGGCGGATTCATAAATTTCTTGAGTCATGAAGATTGCAATTTTTGGCGCAGGAATAGCTGGGTTATCGGCTGCGATCTTACTTAAAAGACAGGGTCATTCCGTGAAAGTTTATGAGCGCAGTGCTGAAATGAATGACCGCGGTAATGCATTTTTAATGCATGACGAGGGACTAGATTTATTGCGCAATTTGGGAAATCAAAAAGTTTTTGAACGGATGGGGGAACCCATTCAATACTTTCAAATGTTTTCTCAAAAAAACGAAGAGGTAAAAGCCATTAGACTTATGCCTTGGACTTGTTTTAAACGCGATGAGGTTATCCGCTATTTATACGATATTCTAGGAGACGAATCTATTGTCCATGGACATGAGTTTGAGTCATTTCACTGGAATGGCCAAAAGATCGAGAAGGCAATTTTCACTAATGGTGAAATGGTTGAAGCAGATTTATTTGTTGGCGCCGATGGCTTGCGCTCTAAAGTGCGAAAAGAGCTTTTTGGATCCAACCAATTTTCTCCAATATACACCTTTGAATTACTTGGCTTTGTGCAAGACTCGAAAAAATACAACCAATTAAAAGGAATGTTTAAAAAATTCCAACATCGATCAAAAAGTATCGCTTTTGGAGTATTACCGGCTTCCAAGGGAGAGCTCATAACGGTCCTTCAATTTGATCCTAAAATAATTCAAGAGGCAGGGATTCTGGAGGAGAATCATAAGGAAATAGCCGAGTATTTGTTAGCAGATTTCCCAGAATATGTCAAGGAAGTAATCGCCCTACAAACCTACGAGGAAACCTATATTTGGAAGACAAGAGATTTTGATTTATTACCTCAATTTCATAAGGCCAATGCGGTTTTAATTGGAGACTCTGCACACGTTGCACTGCCTGAGATCTCAGAAGACCTACCTGATCTCTCAGAATATGATCGCGTATTTCAAAAATTTTACACAAAAAGAGCGGAGGAGGTCAGTCAACAAATTTTATTCGGTCGTCGACTAAAAGATCAATTTTTACAGCCTAAAAGAAATCCTTTAGAGCTTCAGAGAATTCCTTTAGTCAAAAGAAAAAATACCAAACAACCACGACCTCCAAAAGAAAAACGTGTTCAAATAACCTATTTCACAGATCCCATTTGTTCTACCTGCTGGGCGATTCAACCAGAACTACGAAAATTGGAACTCGAATACGGGAATCAACTTGAAATAGAATACCGTATGGGAGGGCTCTTGCCGCATTGGCATAACTATAACCGACACGGAATTACAGATCCTAAGCAAGTGGCCCTACATTGGGAGGAAGTTGAGGCTAAATCGGGAATGCCAATTAATGGTGAAATATGGAAAACCGACCCACTTGCCTCGTCATATCCGCCATCGATAGCATTTAAGGCAGCGCAATTACAAAGTACCGATAAAGCAATTATCTTTTTGAGAAAAATTCGAGAAGCTCTTTTTGTCGCTCAAAGGGATATTATTGACAAAGGCTTACTCTACAGAATGGCTTTGTCTTCTGCGCTTGACGCCGCCCAAATCATAAAAGATATTGAAGGTCCGGCTACCGATAATTTTTTTGAAGATGTAGCGCTTTGTGAGCAACTTGACATACAGTTTTTACCCACCCTAATCATGACAAATCATTTGGGAGAATCACAAAGACTTATCGGCGAAAATGATTATGCTACATTCCAAAAGACAATAAATGAATTGAATCCAAACTTGAAACGGATGACTTATAGCAAGGATATACGCGATTTGTTCTCTCGTTTTCCGAGTATGAGTTTAAGAGAATACGTCTACTTGAGCGAAACACCTCTTGAGAAAGCAAAACAGGAACTTGATCTAATGTGTCAGTCAGGAGAGCTTACGACTTGGGAAACTGGAAAAGTTAAACTCTTTCTTTCTACGGTTAAGCTGGAGCAGGGGTTCGTTTAATGATGCGTTTAATTTATTGGTCTATTTGAGACAATTTCAAAAATATTGCATCGTTATAGAGGGCTTTGAATGTTCTAATTCATGTGCTCGCTGGATATAAAGACGCGCCTGAATTAAATGAAATAATCGAACTTACAAGTTTGATAAACTCCATAGAATAAGGACTAAGATAAGTCCAGTAATTCCTTGAATTAAGGTGGCAAGGGTATGGTGTCTATAGGCCGTTTTAACGTCTATGCCTCCCATCTGTGAAACGATCCAAAAATATGAATCATTGGCGTGAGAAACGGTCATAGATCCTGTTCCGATGGCAATAATTACCCAAACTTTATCGAGTTCGGTAATCATGCCCAACTGCCCTAAAATGGGAAAGATAATGGATGCGGTTGTGATTATAGCCACCGTTGATGACCCCTGCGCCGTTTTAAGTAAGGCAGCGATACCAAAGGGAAGAACTAATCCAAACTGCTGAATTTCAGTATATGTGCTAAGATATTGAGTAAGGGGTAATTCTTTGATAATTCCCCCGAGTGCGCCACCCATTGCCGTAATGAGCAAAATTGGCGCGGCTAGTTTTAAACCACCCTCGAGCAGATTTTTTTTCGATTGATCGCCCTTTATTCGTTTTTCGTTATTTAATCTCATTGCCAATAAGAGGCCTATAAATAGGGCGGCTTCAGGGGAGCCAATTAAGGCAATAATATTGTTAAATGCGCCGAGCTTAGGAGAAATAAATTGAACCGTACTGCCCGCGGCCATAAGGAGAATTGGCACCACGATAGGACTCAGTGATTGATAAATATTAGGCAGATTATCTGGGGAAAACGGCTCTTGATCTATGTGCGCGACGTTATGGAATTCGAATGAGGTCGTCGCTTTATATTTTTTTGCAAGATATTGAGCATAAATCGCCCCAACCACCACGAGTAGAAATGCCACCAAACCTCCAAATACTATCAGTAATAAAAGGTTTTGAAGTTCAAGTTGTGCCGCAGCAGCAAGTGGTCCAGGAGTCGGAGGAACCAACACATGCGGCGCAAAAAGACCAGTTGATAAGGCAATGGTCAGAGCTATTCTTGGTGTTTTGCTCTTTTGAGCGAGGGTTTTGTTAAGTGCCGATAAAATAACAAAAGCTGAATCGCAAAATACAGGAATGGCCACAATATAACCAATAGCGCTAATGGCGTAGGGTAAAGGCAATTTACTCAGCCTTTTCAAGAGGCTTTGAGCAATAGACTGAGTCGCCCCCGATTGCTCTAAATAAACCCCGATAAGGGTTCCAAAAACGATGAGCAGACCAATACTCTCAAAGGTCTTACCAAAGCCTTTAGTTATTAATGGAATGAGAGTATTCGTAGGAATTTCTGCCAATATACCTAGGCCAATAGCTGCGTAGAGGAGCACAAAAAATGGATGCAACTTGAGCTTAGTCGTCCCAATAATAATCCAGACTACCGCAATAAGGAGTAAGGTCAGGGTCCAAGTCATTGTCGCGTGTTTTTATATAAAGACCAAACTCGATAGAGGGTATCCTCTATAAGTCGCGCCGTGTTGCGCTTTGAGTCTTCCAGAGTCATCGGGCCGTCTTGAATACTGAAAAGACTTGTAAGCCCTGCCTTGCCATAGACCTCATAAGGGGGTTCTATAGACCCCGCAATACCAATTACTGGTTTGCCGTGTTTCATACCGAGTTTGGCTACTGAAATGGGCACTTTACCGGTAAGCGATTGATGATCAATGCGTCCTTCGGCGGTAATAATCAGGTCGCAGGCTTTGATTTTCTCTTCAAGTGAGGTCATCTTACAAAGCAGTTCAAACCCCGAAATAAGCTCTGCCTTGAACAAGCCATGGAGGCCAGCGGCAGTTCCTCCGGCAGCGCCGCCCCCCGCAATTGTATCAATTGAGACCCCAAGCGTGTCATTAATTTTTTTAGCGAAATGCGTCAGCGCCGCTTCTAAGCGTACAATATCGTTTTTTGAAGCCCCTTTTTGTGGGCCGTAGGTGTGGCTTGCCCCTTTTGGCCCAACCAATGGATTGTTTACATCGCAAGCGATTTGCCATTTAATTGAGTGAAGTCCCTCTGGAGGGATTAATTTATCAAGTCCTTGAAGAGCGGCCCCGCCTCTGGGCAGTTCATTTCCTTGTTTATCGAGAAGTTTACCGCCTAGAGCCGAAATGATGCCGGCTCCGGCATCATTGGTCGCGCTCCCGCCTATGCCGAGAATAATCTCAGTGGCGCCCTGTTCGATAGCGTGTTTGATCAGCAGCCCCGTGCCGTATGTGGAGGTGATTTTTGGATCCCGTGACTCTGGTTCAATCAGGTGAATCCCACTGGCGGCTGAGAGCTCTATCCAGGCCGCAGGCCGCTGTTTAAATCGGAAGTACTCTGCGCTTATGGGGCGCCCAAGGGCGTCTTGTGTGGAACAAGTCACTGGATAACCTCCGACGTTAGTTTCGGTGTTCACGGCTTGCTCTAATACTTCAATGGCCCCTTCACCGCCGTCCGAAAAAGGCATAAGCGTGCAGCGCGCTGCGGCATCGGCAGCGCCGATGCCGCGGGCAATAGCCTTTGCCACAGCTGAAGCATCCAGACTTTCCTTGAAAGAATCACATACGATTAAGACCTTAGTGCTCATGGCTTAAAGTTACAAAATGTCCCCGACTGATAACTATGGCCTACACCTGCCTCAAATCGGCTTTGATTGCTTATTTTTAGGTCGTGAAGAAAGTCATCCATTTAATCTCCGGCCCTCGAAATATTTCTACGGCGCTCATGTATTCCTTTGCTCAGCACCCTGAATTTAAGGTGATGGATGAGCCCTTTTATGCTTATTATCTGGCTCATGTCAAAGATCGAGAAGAGCATCCCATGGAGCGTGAAATTTTGGACACTATGCCTACAGAGCATCAGGAGGTTTTGGATCAAATATACCGAGCAGTTTCCAAGCAAAATGTCTTTGTCAAGAATATGGCGCACCATTGCCTAGAGCCGGAGCCCTTTTACATGAAGGATTGGCAAAACGTTATTTTAATACGCGATCCAAAAAAGCTTTTACAGTCATTTGCCAAGGTCATCGAGCATCCCGATCTTGACGCTATAGGGATAAAACGAGCCTTTGAGCTTATGGAGTTTTTTGACAACCACAATATCCCTTATACGGTAATAGAAAGTGACGAACTGATGATTGACCCCCCTCAATATTTACAGCAACTATGTGCGGCATTAAAAATTCCATTCAGTATAACTATGTGTCATTGGCCGATTGGCCCCAATGCCGCCGATGGAATTTGGGCGCCTCACTGGTATAAAAATGTACATAACAGTACGAGTTTTGCCAAACCAAAAATCACTAAAGACCTTGGATTTTGGAACGATCATCTCGAGTCTGTGTTCCAAGAGGCCTTGCCTTTTTACAATAAACTACACCAAAAAGTACTCTTAAATAAAAGCAATCATGTTACAAAAATTTGACCCCCGAAATCAGGACATTAAAGTGTGGATAAAAGATCGTTTGTATCCGCGGCATGAGGCAAAAGTCTCCGTATTTGATAGTGTTGTGCAGGGCGGTGACGCTGTATGGGAAGGGCTTAGGGTCTATCCAGAGGGAATCGTTTGTTTGGACGATCATTTAAATCGTCTTTTGGCTTCGGCCAAGACTTTGGCTTTTACGGATATCCCTACTAAGGCTGAAGTCATTGAGGCTATCGATAAAACACTAAAGGCCAACGGAATGACCGATGACACCCATATTCGTTTGACGTTAACGCGCGGCGAAAAAATTACCAGTGGTATGGATCCTCGCCTGAATCAAAATGGTTCTTGTTTGATTGTTTTGGCCGAATGGAAGCCCCTGGTTTATGATAATAATTCGGGGATCAAAGTCATCTCGAGCAGTCAACGTCGTAACGCCCCACAATTTCTAGACAGTAAAATTCATCACAATAATTTGCTCAATAATATCCTGGCTAAAATTCAGGCTAATGTTGCGGGTAAAGATGCGGGTCTTATGCTTGATGAACGTGGATTTGTGGCAGAGCTCAATGGCAGCAACTTATTTGCCCTTAAAGAGGGTGTTGTACACACGCCATTCGCTCATGCTTGTTTGCCGGGAATTACCCGAAAAACCGTTATGGACATTTGCGCAAAAAATGGAGTTCCCTGTATCGAGGCCGATCTCAGTTTATCGGAGTTTTATAACGCAGATGGAGTTTTTGCCACTGGAACTATGGGGGAATTGACCCCAGTGGTAGAAATCGATGGTCGTGAAATCTCAAAGGACCATCCTGATTTACGTCGTATTTTGTCTTTATTCAAGGATTCGATTCGCAATTATTGCCAGCCACTGAATTCATAAACTGCGGAACAGTTTAAGTGAATTTTAAGTAAGAAAAGTGTTGTGTTCTAATCCTTTGATGGGATAATTCGACCAAATGAATATCTAAAATAATCTTTCAATCGGTTGTTTAAGGAGGTTTGAATACTTGTAATTGGGGCAAAAAAACCACATTTAAACTTCCGAATCAGCCATATTTATAATTATATTTAACAAATTTTAACTAATCAAATTATGAAAAACGTATTGTTTGTTTGCGGCTTACTATTGAGTTGCATCACTTATGCGCAGACCAATGTTCGCGGAACAGTGGTTGATGAGGCAGGGGTTCCTGTAGTGGGAGCCAATGTTGTAGCTGTAGGAACTGCAGCGGGGACCGCTACTGATTTCGACGGTAATTTTGCGTTGCTTGTAGATGCTGAGCCGCCATTTAATCTTGAAGTTTCAAACATTGGTTACGCCTTGCAAAAAGTAACCGTAACTGCAAATAATCAATCACTGAGCGTGACCCTAGTCGAAGGCTCGGAATTGGATGAAGTGGTTATTTCAGCTTCTAGAACGCCTGAGCGTATTTTTGAGTCGCCAGTAACCATTGAGCGTTTTGGACTTAAAGAAATCAAGAACACAGCCTCTGCTGATTTCTATGATGGACTAGAAAACTTAAAAGGGGTAGACATCAACACCAACAGTTTAACCTTTAAATCGATCAA
>RFXU01000093.1 GCA_009921505.1 Flavobacteriaceae bacterium | reverse complement strand
AGTGGGTCTGTAGCTCAATTGGTTAGAGCAGAGCGCTCATAACGCTTTGGTTGGGGGTTCAAGTCCCTCCGGACCTACCACAGCAACACATAAGTGCTAGTTCTTACTGAGTTGATGAAGCTCTGCGGTCTTTGCCGCGCCGGGTTTATATTTTGGCTTACGTGACAGCGCACGCTCGATCACCTCATCTAGCGCCCCTAATTTTGTGACTTCGATAAGCGTATCATAAATAGGCCCAAGTTCCTCGAGCGTTTCAACAAAGACCGCATTGTTTTGACCATCAATGGAGATCACGCGTGCGCCATAGCGAACTTGCAAATAATAGCCGCCGTCCTGGCCAAAGAACCAGGGTCTTACTGGCTTTTGACGCTGTACCATAACCTTCTCACCAAACTCATTGTGCATCCATTTGTGGCGTTCAACGGTATAGACGGTGCCAGCTTGGTGAGCGTCCAGGACTTGCTTTTGCTCCTCAATGGCTGAGACGAGTTTGTTACGGCGTGAGACAACTGGATCTACCGCGTTGTTGCGGTGTATTGTTTTGAACTTGAACTTGCTTAGTGGTGTCATTGTGCCCTCCTCAGTAGCTGACACACACAATTGTAGTGTCACCGAACCAGGTTGGACGACCAAAATCTAGACATTCCCAGCAAAATAGTTAGGTTCAAAATGATATAAAAAAATCATAAGAATTTACCAACGGGGAAGACACCAAAGTATGACGAATATTATTGATTGGTCCGATGAAAAACCAAATCGCAACGATTTAGGCCAATACGTCCAAAATGTTCAAAATGCGCCTCCCAAAACCAAGTTCGTGTATCACGTCGGCCCCAGTGGTACGAACAGTATATTGAAGGAGCTGTTCATCGATCTGTCTCACAAAGGGCAGGTTCATCTGGTTCAAAAACCACTGGATCAGTCTAAAAACAGAACCTTTGCATATATTGCGATCAGGTCGTCCAGAAACAATTAACAGGTCCTATCAAATTCATTTTTGAGAGCTTTTTTGTCTTCAATGATAAATACATGTGAAGGCACAACTTAGGCTTATAAAAATGGGATCAAGGTTGGCGCGCCGAATGTAATTGCGCTGTGGTGATGTACTTTGAAAACGTCAGCATAAAACGAACTGCCCGTTGTTCGTCTTCTTTGCACTACCCTGCTGCTGGCAGGATGCCTAAAACGCACATAGCTCACATTGGTGATGACGTTTGCAAAGTCGGAATGGTTGAGATGGAACGCCATCTAAAAAGTGAAGCGGATGACAACCTCGCAAGAGACCCGCTAGCGTATAGGAGTGCCTGGCTGTTTGGCGTTTCGGTGCGCGTGACTTCATTAGGGTGCTCGAAATGGCCAAAGTTAAGTTTGTGGCTTCGCGGCTAGGATGACATCGCTCGCCTCTTTACATTCAAAAAGTAAGGTCAAACCCAGATCAACATCATCACCGAAGGCTTCATTACCACAAATCAAGCCCACAAAATAATCAATTGTTTTAGATGCCCATAGAATTCTAGACGGGTTGCTAGGTCATTTTAGAAGCAAAGGAACAACCAAATGTCAGGGCAAATTTGTCGCTTAACCCTGCAACTCGCTAGACAAATCTTAAAATTAAATTCATTTATGTATCATGGAAAGTTTAGACCAAATAATTACCCCAAGAAAAGCAGCAAAAATGTCTGGCTTAAGCAGAGCCACAATTATGCGGCACATAAAGCAATTGAAACTAATCGCGCGCAGAAACAACAAAAATCATTGGGTTATTGACCCTGTAGACTTTGATAAATGGATAGAGCATCAACGCAATTTAAAATTTAAAAATGAAAGCGTCAGTAATTACTCAACAGTTTATAATCAAAAATACAAACAAGAGCGTGAGATTCTGGAAGCAGAAATCGAATTAAAATATTTAAAAATAGAACTAGAGAAAACAAAAGAAATTCATAAAAGACTAGAAGAAGAAATATCAGAACTTAAGCTTCAAACCAGAGAATTTCGTTACGAGGCAAAAGAAGCATGGTCTCTCATAGGTGAAATTACTAGACGCAGTCTTTTGTCGGATGAGAACAACTATGAAATTAGTGAAAACAAAAGAACTGTCAAACACACGACGGGAAATAGTACACAAGCGAACGAAGCCAAAGAGGAACTTACAGACATATTGATCCTGACAGATGATTTGAGAATTAACGCCGACATTAAAAATCATCATGAAGATTTTCCTGAAGAGCTTCAAATCAAAAACATATTTATTAATAGTGTGAACGAAACGCACTTACCAAAAAAAGATTTTTCTCAGATATCTGAAGAAAGAATTAAAAAATTAAGAAGAAAATTAATACTGCTAAATCAAACAAAAAAAGGTGACATCTGATAGATGCCACCAGTAGTGCTATATTTTATTTAGCTATCTCTAATTCAGCCAAGCAAACACCGTGCCATTTTAAAAATCCAACAGAAAAATAACGTTGATCTACCCAAAAGCAATTAAATTATTAGATGAAAAATTTTATCGTGACATACCCTACCTAAAAATTTACCCTAATATAACCGAAACTTTTTAGGTAACGCAGATGTCAACTCTTACGGCTCGATACCGGATATATGAGATACTAGAGATTGGAAAAGGCGCTGATAAAATAAGTAAAATATGTGATAATTTCATAGTTTTACTCGTTTTATCGTCCATTTTTGCAGTTATTTTGGGATCAGTTCCAGAAATTGAAAATAGATACAATTATGAACTCCGCGTTTTCGAAATATTTACTGTTGCGATCTTCACGATAGAATTTTTGCTGCGCATTTGGGTCGCACCATTAAAATATGCTGACAGTGACAAGCCACGGCTTAAATATATTTTTAGTTTTTATGGACTAATAGATTTTTTCGCAATCCTACCATTTTATGTCTCGCTCTTAGGTTTTGGAATTGATCTGCGTGTTTTGCGAGCGGCCCGTTTACTACGCATATTAAAAATCAGTCACTACAACACGGCTCTGCAAGATCTTGCTATAGCCATTTATGATGAACGCAAATCTTTTATTTCAGCTTTGTATATTTTTACTGTTACACTTCTTATTTCGTCCTCGCTCATATATTTTGCTGAAAACACAAACCAGCCTGACGATTTCAGATCAATTCCTGATGCAATTTGGTGGTCATTAATCACATTAACAACGGTCGGTTATGGTGACGTATCACCAATAACTTTGACAGGGAAAATAATTGGCGGTGTAACTTCCCTTTTGGGTGTATGTACTGTTGCTTTACTAACAGGTATCGTTGGAAATGCATTTTCTGCTCAGTTATCACGAAAAAGATCCGAATTCCGCGCCGAGATAATAAAGGCACTAAAAGATGGTATTATTACAGATGAAGAGCATGAATATCTTGATAAGCTCAGGGACGAATTTAATATGTCGAAGCAGCATGCAAACTCAATATTAAACGAGACACTTGAGAGCCTATCATTGAACTCAAAAAAATAATTTCTCATTACCTAAAACTTCAATTAATCTGGGCATTCAATTACGTAATCAATAAGCGTGCAATAGTTGAGAGTTTAATTTAAACAAAAAGATTACATATGAATATTAACATAAAATTTGAACATTATGTCTTAAGGGAATTGAGTTTTTTATCGGATGCTAAGCAACGTATCAAGGATTGGAGCAACAAATACGGGAAGCACATAATTAAAAGTGGGCGATATTTTTTTGGCCTTTTTAGATTTTCAAAATCAAATACTTGATCCCGAGAAAAAATAAATTCCTTCGGCCACTACTTTTCAAGCAATGACATGATCCCCTCTTGTGCTTTATTGGCTTGAGCAAGTATAGATGTCGCAATATCCATTTGAATCTGACGTTTTGTCAAGTTAGCAGCCTCCTGAGTGAAATTTAAATCAGAAATAGTTGAACTTCCCATGGCGTATTGCGAACGCAAATCTGTAACGGAAGAAAGTGCGGCATCTAATGCTCCGTATGATGCGACAGCCTGTATTCGCGCTGATCGCAATTGGCCATGTACATTTTCTATTTTTGAAATAAGCGCGTCGCTTGAAACCTTTGTAGCGTCACTTGGTTTGGTTACAAGGTTGAGTGTTGGAATAATCGCATATGGACCATCTTCTTCGTTCGTCAATTCGTAGCCCACTATATTGATGTTTGTTTGCTCATATAGAGTTACTTCATTTTCATCGCTCTTGCCGTTTGTAATTTTTGTCATCAGTGTTTTGGTAGGATTTGAGCTCGTGGTGCCGTCAGTTTTAGCATACTGAACGGCTCGCAAAATCTCAGCGATAGCGTCTTCTTCAATGGCGTACGGATCTTCAGCGACGATATTATCAATAGTCATATCTGCACCAGCCAATCTTCCGCCCGTCTTATCATATGTGCCAACTATAAAAACGAACCGATAGTTACCGTTTTCAGGGACTTCAACAGACATTCTAGAGTTTGCTGAAGTACCTGTGTCGCCGATTGCCAAGTGTAGTTTAGGATTAACCTCATCTACATTGTATATGTAGCCAGTCACATGATAATCGTCATCAATTCCCAAAGCAGCATAATCCATTTTTAGAAACTGACCAGCAGTGGCACTGAACACATCGCTCACGATTGCTGGGCCATGATAAACGCCAAAATTGTCACCCGGGCCAAAAGTCAGGCTCCCAGTCGCCAGTTTCAAACCGTCGCCAGCGACGCCATCTGTTGTATTATTAACTAAATCAACAAAGGCATTAGTTGGCCCTGAGACTGGTGCAAAGTTGTCACCCGCCGCCTTAACCGCATCTGTTGCCACGTTACCATTATACTCATACGCTGGGTCAACAGACATGTCATCCATTGTCGGGGTTGGGATGTTTATGAACTCTCCAGCAAATGCGTAATTTCCATCATAGGGGTCAGGGATAATTGTGTCATTTAGTCTATTTTCATCGAAATCAAAGATAGTAAAATTTTCACCAAATTTAATTTGTGCGTTGTATTTGGTCCAATTTGGGATGAGGGAGCCTTCGTTTTGATCCCAACCCGTGTGAGCATTACCTGCTCTATTAACTTCGCCAATATATTTTTCGCTGGTACCCAATAAAACTGTATCAGTGTAAAGTGTCTTTTCCCGCAGATATCCCAGAACTCTGTCGCGCGTATAGCCAGAAACATAAGTCCGTTCGTAGCCGACTATATTTGGACGGTTGTAACTCTCTATTGTTGGGACCTCGTAATGATCAATTTTATCACGCAAGTAATGACTAATGGAATCCTCTAGGTAATAGTCGACAACCTTGGAAGTTTGTAATGTCTTCGCTTTAACATAAAAAGCAACTTCGGGAACTTCAGCCACGCGCATGATTGCATCCCAACCATCACCGCCTGTGTCACTCATTTCATATACCAGGTCACCAACATTATAATTTGCGTTGAAGGCGATTCCATTTTTTTGCCATGTAAATTGACCAGTCGCCGCCCATTGGTATGTACCGCCTGATAAGTGTTTATAATTCTGAGTGATACTACCATTATCGTCGGCAACTAACTTATCTGAGTTTTGATTGTAACTTTCACCCCATGAATATGTCCCAGCTTGAACATTTTGAACATAAACCGGCGTGTTTGTAACTTGATCAGTTCTCACCGGAGCACCCGGGACGGCTGTGTCGCCTGGCTGCGCAACATAGCCAACCGTTGAAATCACTTCTCGTACGCGCTGGTTGTTCCCATCTACTTCGTACACTGGGATTGCGTTGTTAGGTATAACTGCAGCGTCTTTGGCAATAATCTGTGGATCACCGTAAACTGGGACATCGTCTGCTCTAGGATCATTATTTCGATCGTCCAAGCTAATATTTGTGTATTGTGTAACACCATTGATCGCTTCATAAACCGCGGTGTAATCACCTTGATTGCCACTATTGTTCCATTGCTCCACCGTCAAGGTTTCGGTCGTAAATACCTCATTGTCATTAGCCTCCGGTGCGCCAACGACGGCGTCCTGCACTCTATTACCATTCAAAGGATCGATTTGATATACAACCACATCGCCAGGCTGAGCCACGTAGCCATCAGTGCTAATTTTTTCGAGCACAATATCTTGATCGATATAATCTAAACTTTGTGTTGCAGCGTTATATCGGCCGGCATTGGCAGTATTGTAGTCTTTTAGTGACGTACTACTTAATGCGACACCAAAGTCAAAATCATATGAGCCGGCGTCTGTGTGTCGGTAATTTGTCAGTGTACCATTTTGGTCAGAAACTACTTTTTTCAATGCACCCGACTGGTAACGCTCCCCCCAACCATCTGCACCATCATAAACACCGGATTGAGTTTGTTGCTCATAGTAATTCACAGTTGCAAACTGTGGATCACTCACCACCTCCACACCGGTGGTCCCTTGCCCAACAGGATCCGCGACAATGACACTGGACACCGTTAACCTGAAATTGCTTCCTGAGGCACCTTCGCCCAGCGTTCCGGCAGCCAAACCAAGTACATCACCTACTTGATATCCCTCACCTTTATCTAAGACCTCCACAATGCTAATACTTCCATTCGCGTTAACACTTAAATTAGCCCTGAAGCCAGATCCAGTTCCAGACCCTGATATATTTTCTAAAACTACACTGTAAGTATCGCTGCCACGCGCAAGACCAGTACTAGTAGTATCAATTTTTTGAGTATATCCAGTTCCACCAGCTAAATCATATCCGTTAATCGAGTTTTCTCTTCTAATACCTGGAGTGTAGGTAGGATAAGGCTCAAAACCAACTGTAATCTTGCCATCTTCAAAATCACCATTTTGAAGTCCACTTGTTCCAGGAACAGTCGCGTCTGAATATAGGTCTATTTTTAGTGGTTTTCCGTTCAAGCCATCAAGATCGGTATTTAATTTCCCAATTTCGACATCAAGATTTTGCCCATTAATGATTGTGTGATAGATAATCTCGCCATCGTCCCGAAATGAGATCTTATCTGTATCCGCAAGTGAGAGCACATCGCTAGTCTCCCAGTTCTCATTAATTGCAAATTCTATAGAGCCGCCGTTAAATTCGCCCTCAACACTGACGTAGGCACCACTATCGATCCTAACTGGCTGAGCCTGATTTCTTGTGTAGGATGCAAGATTATCATTTTGGGTATTTCCAATATTGGTATCATCACGCATTTTGACGACACCAATTCCAACATTTTCTAGGCTTACATTGTTTGTCTTGAACCGAAAGCCAGTCGTCAAATCTTCTACTGAGACGCCATCAGTACGAGCAACAATTGCCTCCTTCTCGATGTCGCTTAGGTCTCTAGTGACCTCGTATTCGACACCATCTAACAGAGACTCAGTATTAGGATTTTTCACATCGTAGAAGTCGTCGTAATCGAGCACAGCAATAGTATAATTTCCAATTTGTCCGCCGCCTCCAATTGAAAGGTTTGCCCCAATTTGGTCATCCGTGAATATTTGTTTTCCTTTGTAGTTCGCGTTTATTATTGCCTTGTGAAACTCATCTGCAAGCGCCTCAGCCTCGGCATTAATTCCAGCCATTTGAACATCGCTATTTGTGCTGTTCGCTCCCATCACGGCTAGCTCTTGGATCTTTGCCAATATCGCCGACGCACTATCGATTGACGTAATTGCAGTCGATAAATAAGCCTGCGTCACTGCAATATTTTTCAACGCGGCCTGCGTTCCTGCCAAATCTAGCTTAAATGTGTAGTCCATTGCGGCAAGCGTAGCAGCATCGCCGTTGGCGATTTCGTTCTTTGCTTTTGAAATGCGCTCAACACTATTTACCGACGCACGATCAAATTGTTGGATCGACGCATTCGCGTAATAGCTAGCCGATGCTACGCCTATGGTTGCCATCCGGTGGGCTCCTAAGATCTTTTGTTTCCTAAAGAGCAATACGACACAGATATTTTTTATTTAGTTTTGTCTACTT
>RFXU01000092.1 GCA_009921505.1 Flavobacteriaceae bacterium | reverse complement strand
TTTTTATCGCGAAACGGTTTAAATTGTGTGTAGGTTGGGCTACTTTGAGCCATTTGATCATAACTTGTAAATTGTCCTGGGCCAATCCAAAGGTGGGCTTTCTGGGTAAATTGTAGTATTTCTTCGATGTTCCACTGCAAACTCCCTGTTCCCGCGGTATCTTTCCAAAGATACAGGCCATTGGCATCTTCAATAAATTTTGCAGCCCAACTATCTCCTTTTGGGGCATACCAAATATCCTTATAAAGCGCTCCGCTAATCACTGTGGGTTGCCCTGATGATTGTTTGGCTAGGGATTTAAGATCTAGGTATTCTTTTTCAATGGATTGAAAAATTGAGTCCGCTTTGGCCTCTATACCAAAAAGAGCACCAAAAACTTTGATCCACTCTGCTTTACCCAGTGGATGTTGTTCCGTCCAATCTCCATTGTAGATCAGAGGAATTCCTGCTTGTTTTACTTTTTCTAATCCCTTTTGAGTTTCGTCTATGCTGAACGTCATGAGCACATCGGGCTTTAGGCTGACCAAAACTTCGATATTTAAGGCTTCATTCTGTCCCAGCTCTTGCACCAGACCCGCGTCAATTCGCGCTCTGGTAAGCGAGGAGGAAATATAATCGAGATTGGGAAAACCACTCAGTGCTGTGGCCCTATCGAGTAATTCCAGCGGAGGAATATGTGTTGTGGAGGTAGTGACAATGGATTTTATCGGCACCTTTATGACATCATCAAAAGAAAAACCTTCTGGATTTGCCACTCCTTCAGGAACTAGGGCTATTTGTTGTTTAATTTGTCCGGTGCTTGGATTCAGGATTTTAAGTAGCGTATAATCATTCTGCTTTGCAAGACAAAAACCTTTAGCGTAGGTGACTTGCTCAGAATTTTCGCACCCCTGATCTAAATTTGAAATTGTTTTAGGGTCCTTACAGCCCAAAACTATTTGAAGCCCCAAGATGATTCCTATGAAATAACGCAAATGCATGCTCAAAAATAAATCAAATAATGTGGTCAATGATTGGAATTGCTGTAATTTTACCCCGCTTTTGGTTTTTTTCTTTAATGAAAAAATTAAAAGGGAATCTGGTGTAAATCCAGAGCTGTTCCCGCAACTGTAAGCTGCCTTAGCAATAAGGTCACCATTTCTTCAACCACTGTGCATAGCATGGGAAGGGCGGTGCAACGAGTAAGTCAGGAGACCTGCCATGAGTAAAAAACGTCCAACTTTCGGGATAAAAGTTTGGAGGTAGGTTTCCGGTGTTTGCACTGTGACATACGTCCTTATTGTTCCGATCAATTATTTGATCATGCATATTCGTTATCGCTTATTTGCCCTATTAATGGGTTTTATTCCCATGGTTTTGGCTCAAAACAGAGATGTTTTATCTTCCCCAATAGATTCTTTGACCCTGTCAAAGGACACTTTGGCTGAGCAAACTGTGCTCGATCAAGTGCTCATAAGCACAAAAAGGCTCGCGACTATTTCCCAAGAACAAGCCAATACTATTTTGATGGAGCAGGAGTTAATTAGCAGCTTTTCGGGACAATCCGTAGCGGCGATGCTGAATCAAATCGGGGGTATAGAAATCAACGGGGCTACGGGGCACTCAGGACAAAACTTGGGCTATTATGTGCGCGGAGGAAACAATCGTCAAGTCCTGATCATGGTTGACGGGGCAGTGGTCAGTGATGCATCGGGTATTGCTACAGATTTTGACCTGAGACTCTTGCCGGTAGATCAGATTGAATCCATTTCAATTGTGAGAGGGCCCTCAAGTGTTCTTTATGGTTCAGGAGCAGCCACTGCCGTCATTTATATCAAAACCAAGCAGTACAACGCGCAAAAGCCGACTTTAGTTTTAGAACAATCCTTGGGCAGCAATCGATCGGCAGATCAAAGCCCGCTCAGCGGTATTCAACGCAATCATTCGGCCAGTTTTTCTATGGGTCAAGGTCCGTGGAATTTTCAAGCTCAGGCGAGTGGGCGTTTTAACGATGGGCTTTCGGCAATTGCACCCTCAGAGAATGAACGTGCTTTTGACCGCGATCATTTCAGACAATTTAACACCCGTGTTGAAATAAAATACACCTCAAAAAAGCGATGGTCGATGCAACAATTTTTTGCTTATGACCAGTTAAGGCAGGATTTTGACAACTTCAATTATCAAGACGCTCGCTTTCAGAGTGCTACTAAGCAATGGCGTACCGGGGGTAGTTTTTATTTTGTTGGAAAGGATTCTAGATATGAGTTTCACGATCAGTGGTCTCAAACCCACAGAGATATAAACAGCGATTATCCAGCGGCCTACCGCGCTCTAAATTACAATGCCGATCAATTTGTTGCTACGCGCTGGAACAACCAATTTGAATCGGTTTTAGGGACTCAAGGGGGCTGGTCCTCGATGGACTTGGCGCAAGCTAGTGGTCCCACAAATTCCTTTAGCACAGTCTTGTCTCATCGCGATACAAGAACATATTTTATTGATTCTTATCTCAATATGACCTATAAACCCCTGGCGTCCTTTTCCTTAGATATTGGAGGACGTTGGCATCATCACATGCGCTATGGCAATCAAGGTGTTTATCAAATTAGTCCGCGTTATTCTTTTTCTAATTTATGGGGAGATTTTAGTCTTTATGGGCGTTATGGAACTGCATTTATCGCTCCGTCTTTATATCAGCTGTACGACCCCATTTATGGCAATGAAGATTTAAAACCTGAATTTAATAAGAGCACTGAGCTCGGACTCGTTTGGCAGAAAAATAATATGAAGTGGGGACTGAGATGGTTTCAGCGTTATGAGGAACAGGCGGTAATCTTTGCCTTGTTGGATCCTGAGCTTTTTGTTTATCAATACGCCAATAACCCTCAAGATCAGCGTCGTTCAGGTGTGGAGGTGGAGTTAGCGCTTCAAGCTGCTTCAAGGATAAATTTGAATGTTTTTTATACCTGGGTCAATGCTTCTGATTTTGAATTGCTTCGGGTACCCGAACATAAATTCAATCTTCACGTTGATTTTAAAATCAGTAATTCAGAAAAACTCAGTTGGCGTTGGACTTGGTCGGACGTGCGTCGTGATCAGTATTTTGATTCGAATAGTTTTACCAACCAAAACATTAGCCTAAAACCCTATCATTGGGTCGATTTGGTGTATAGTGCGAGACTTAGTGCGTCGCTCAATGCGCAATTGAGTGTAACCAATTTACTTAATCAAGAGGCACAGCCACTTTATCGCTACAGTGGTCAAGGGCGCAATATTTTACTGGGTTTACAATGGTCTTCTAAACAGTATTAGAGGTAGGATTGTACGGTTTGAACAATGGTGGCCTTAAATTAGATCCTAAACGACAACCGATAGGTTAAAGCAGACTAAACAATTTAGATTAATAAACATTAGGCCCAGTTAATCTTAATAACTTTTCTCGGTGGTTGCTGGGAAAAGTCCTTATTTTAGTGCCTCAATTTTAAAATTTCAGACGTCATGTCCAGCACACCAGAACACATCAAATGTTTGATTATAGGATCAGGACCAGCAGGCTATACTGCGGCCATTTATGCCTCACGCGCCGATTTAAATCCAGTACTTTACACAGGACTTGAACCAGGGGGGCAGTTGACCACTACGACCGAGGTCGATAACTTTCCTGGATATCCAGAGGGTGTGGATGGACCGACGATGATGGTTCAGTTACAACAACAAGCAGAGCGTTTTGGGACTCAGGTTCGGATAGGCATGGTAACTCAGGTCGAATTCAGCAGTGAAGTTGGTGGAGTACATAAGGTGATCGTAGACAATTCGACCCACCTTACTGCGGACACTGTAATTATTTCTACCGGGGCCACAGCGAAGTATTTAGGGTTACCTAGTGAACAAAAATTACGCGGTGGTGGCGTTTCGGCTTGCGCGGTATGTGACGGATTCTTTTATCGCGGTCAAGATGTTGCTATAGTGGGTGCAGGGGATACTGCAGCTGAGGAGGCAACCTATCTCGCCAATATCTGTAAATCAGTGACCATGTTAGTGCGTCGTGATGAAATGCGCGCCTCTAAAGCCATGCAGCATCGTGTATTTGGCATGAAAAATATCAATGTTCGATTCAATACAGAGGTTGACGAGGTATTGGGAGATACAGTAGTAGAAGGCTTGCGCATGGTCAATAATCAAACTGGCGAGAAAGAAGAAATCGCTATTACTGGACTCTTTATTGCTATTGGTCATAAACCTAACACTGATTTATTTAAAGGTCAACTAGATATGGATGAGACCGGTTATTTAATCACAAAAGGCAAATCCACCAAAACGAATTTGCCTGGAGTATTTGCCTGTGGTGATGTTCAAGATAAGGAGTACCGTCAAGCGGTAACCGCTGCTGGAACAGGATGTATGGCCGCCCTTGATGCAGAACGCTATTTGGCCAGTGTGGAGTAAACTTTACTGTAGCTGAAAAATCGTTCGTTTCTCGGGTTTGCTCTATTTTTCTTTTCTGATCATATAGACGTGTTTTTCTAAGGTGCCGTCGGCTTCATAGGATTGCAGACGGTCGCCTTCTAGTCGCCATATACTGTCAAAATCGACTTGGGCCTGATCTGATTCGTAATCATCGATAGTAATACCCCCCGATGGATCGTGACGCCAGGTGAGTTCGGTAACTTCTTTTTCTTGCACATCGGGCCCGTCTACGGTTAAAAGAGCTTTCCCTTTGGGCATAAATTCAATGGTGATATCAACCATTTCAAGAACCTGATCGACAAATCCTGAAACCGAGCCCACGAGCATCTTTTCAAATATATTTAGGTCTTTTTTAGCTTCTTTCATTGCGGCATCGATGTCGATAACCATATGCCACGACCCCATGAGTTCTTTTTCATTGATTTTTTGAGCCATAACGTTATAACTGAGGCTCAATAAAGCGATCATGATTAAAATTTTCTTGTTCATATTCTTCCGTTTAATAAGCGGTAATTAAAATTTCTTGATTAATTGATTTGGCTTTCGCGACTGCTGAGTTTATTATTTAAGCGCGATTTACCTGAGTTTTAATATTGCCTTGTATTTCGATATTGATGTTTTTAATGTCTTTTGGATCTTTGGAATCTTCTTCATTATCATTTGATTCACAATCCAAACATTTTAATTCTCGATCCATTACTTTTAGATAATGACCTTCATAGCCAGAATCTAATAGATCATTATAGGCGCTTGTATTTCTGTGGTATGAATTGGTGTTGTAGTCTGCCCAAAGAACGGATCCCGTGGGTAGATAAACGATGACTTCTACATGTTGATCTCTATATTTATTTTCTAAGGCAGTAGTGAGATAAGGATCAAGTTCTAAAATGCCCTGAGTATATTGAATTTCATAATTTATTTGCATGGCTTTTTCTTGCGCTTCATCTAAAGAGGCGCCATCGGCATAACTGTCTACAATGATAAACCCTTGATCCTTTGGGGTAGAGCGTACGATGAGGCGTACATTATTTGTTAAGATGACAGGATTATTTTCAGCATCCATTCTTATGACAAAATTATCATCTCTTTCGAGGGACCGCGCCGAAAGTGTACTTTGATTCATGGTTAGGGTTAAACTGTCGTTTTTAGTAATCGGTAAGGGTATTTCCCTTTGAAATTGTCCATTAACAGAGGTATAACTGGCATGTTTTGCACCAAAAAATATTAGGGCTAAAATGGAAGCAATCCAAAGAACGAATATGGATATTTTAGCCGGCCAGCCCATAGACTTTAAATTCGGGATAAGCAATTTGATTCCTACGATAAATAAGACGATAAAAGGCAAGCCTACGGCCAAAAATACGATAGTCAACAGGGCCCAAAAAGGAATTTGAGCCAATGAAATTGCTTGGTAATATTCAATTAAATCAGCCTGACCCCAAAATTCAAGAGAGCCAGCAGAAAAAAGTCCAAAGGCGAGCCCCAGTAAGGCGCTAACACTGAATATCAGCATCAAAACCCCCAGGAGTTTCGACAATACGGTTAATGTTCCTCTTAACAAATTACCCACAATTTCCACGATACGGTTTGATCCACGCTTTACTTGGTTTCCATATTTGTCGTAGTCGACCGATTTCACGTTATCGCTAAACTTTTCATAACCTTCTTTAACCCTCTTTTCGATATTAGAGATATTGATCGGTTCTCCCTTCATTCTTAACTTGTCTGAAGTTGTTTTGGCCGCTGGAACCAAGATCCAAAACAAGATATAGATCATAAAGAATGTTCCGCTGGAGATAAAAAATAGCAAAAGCCATATTAATCTGATCCACAGGCAATCTACACCGAGATAATGCCCGAGGCCCGAAGCAACCCCGCCGAGATATTTGTTCTCCTCATCCCGAAATAGCTGTCTTGGGGCTTTGTACTGACTTTGATCGGATTGTGTGTTGTGTTGAGGGTCCTCATTATCAGGATCAAAGGCCTCAGGTTGCCCCATAATTTCAATAACCTCTTTTACGCGACCGATCGTGATGACTTGATCTTTGTTGCTTATGGACTCATTAAACAGTTCGGCGATTCGGGCTTCGATATCGTCCATGATTTCGGCAATCGAGTCCTCAGGACTTAAGGTAGCGCGTACAGCATCGAGATAGCTCCTTAAATGATTGTAGGCGTTTTCATCGATATGAAAGAAGGTGCCGCCTAAATTGATGTTTATTGTTTTATTCATGACTATTTTTTTGATTGGGTTAGGGCGTCAACAGCATTTTGTAATTCAATCCAAGTGTCTTTTAATTCGTTGAGGAATTCTTGTCCCTCTGGGGTAATGGCATAGTACTTTCTTGGGGGGCCACTGGTGGACTCTTCCCAGCGATATTGCAGGAGTCCACTATTTTTTAATCGTGTAAGTAGGGGGTATACCGTTCCTTCAACCACGAGCATTTTGGCCGATTTTAGGGTCTGCAAAAGGTCACTCGTATAAGCCTCTTGATCCTGAAGTACGGATAAGATGCAGAACTCGAGTACGCCCTTTCGCATTTGTGCCTTTGTGTTTTCAATATTCATTTTAACTATTTTACTTGGCAAATATATATCTTATGGATGGTATTTTGTAATACATAGTACTATATTATTACAATTTTAACATTTGGCGTTTTGGTTTCTGATTCTTTTTTCGGGCATTTTATCGCCGAGCCAATCGTAAAGCCACGGGATAGGAACTAGGATTTGACCAAGAACTGAACTATTTTAATCGTGTTCGAAAATTCGGGTGCTAATCAAAATCTCTTTATCTTGTCCTTATGAAATTAATCACCCCATTTCAAGTCAATAGTTTTATGCTGCTAAATCTTCCTGCGGCATTTATTTGTGGGGTGCGGCTTAAAGCCATTGATGAGCATAAGGCCCGTGTTACCGTGCGGTACCGGTGGATAAATCAAAATCCATTTCGCTCTATGTTTTGGGCTGTTCAGGGCATGGCTGCAGAGCTGGCCTGCGGGATGCTGGTGATGCAAGCCGTGCGCCAACAAAACCGATCGATATCAATGCTTTTGGTGGGTACCCAAGCGACATTCGTTAAGAAAGCAAGAGGTCGTATTGAATTTGTGTGTCAAGACGGTTTGCGCGCCAAAAGCGGGGTAGAGGAGTGTCTTGAAAAAACTGATGGGGTGCAGTTTGACTTAAGGGTCATAGGCCGAGACGAACATGGCGATATCGTTTCTGAGTTTACTTTTAATTGGTCCGTGAAGGCACGGGTTAAGCCTTAGCGCCCCAATTGACACCTTATGTAAAAGAATTTTAGCTGAATCGATAGACCTTAAACCGGACTAATAATTTTAACCTCCTGAAACTTAATGGCCCCACGGATGATTCCTGAAATTACACCGTGTAAGGCTTCGATTATATGCATCTTTAGGGCGCTACTCGGGTAAATCAGCGAAATTTCTCTTGCAGGAACAGGGGCTTCAAAATGTCTAATATTCTTTGCGCGGGTTTCATCCAAATCTAGAGTATGCAAATATGGGAGTAGGGTCATTCCAAGGCCTTCGTGAGATAATTTTA
>RFXU01000091.1 GCA_009921505.1 Flavobacteriaceae bacterium | reverse complement strand
TATATAAAGTTAAATGTACAAAAATAATATCTAATTATTCTTTATGACTAGTTTGATCAGGTTTTATTTGATTTTTGAAAATTATTATGAACCAAAATATGGGTTCAATATATGTTAGACGATTACAAAATGGCTCTATTTTTATTTTTGATGTGTTCGATTTTCGCCCTTGGTTCCTGTCAGGATATAACCCTCAAAAAACTCGAGTTAACAAAGCTTCAAGCCGAACGTTTGTCTGAAATTCAGTGGGATGTAATTGATGTTTTGCCGGCCCCGCCGGGATGTGAAAATACAGAAAATTCAAAAACAACTTCGCCATGCTTTTTGAGTTTTATAGAGCGTTCTATTGTCGAAGACCACGAATTGGTGCGGGCCTTACAACTTCAATTTGGGGATACGATTAACCTTAATTTAGTCATTGATTCTGTGGGTTATGTAGGTGTGGCTCCTCAAAATCAGGACCTTGAGTTGGAAACCGCTCAAACGGAGTTGTTATCGCGTATCTCCGTTCTTCTTTCCAGTCGTCCGTGGAGCCCTGGGATAAAGCGCGGCATTCCTGTACAGGTCAATCTCCCCTATACTTTGGTGTTAAAAACGACGCAAGAGTAGCATTTGATTAAAAAAATAAATTATTTAATGACGATTTTTCGGCCTTTCCAGTTCGGTCGGTAGAAAAGACTAACTATGGTTAAACTTAGGGTCCAAAAAGGGTAAATCAGAAAAGCCAGGATCTGGAATCTCCAGTTTATGTTTGAGATGATCCACATCTTATTTTGATTTGATGTCCCGAAACTCAGCCATAAGGTAAGATGATCAAGTGCAAATTTTAAAACCAGCAGCCACGCCGTGAATTTTAAGCTTACCTCAAATAAGGAATGTGCCCAGCAGCCGCGGTTTAGTGGTGGACAACTTATGAATGAGTTCATTCCAGGAAGCTTGGGGGATAGGTGTCAATGTTCTAATTATCAACCACATGGCAACAATGAGCGTCAAAAGCTTTAGGGCGAACCATCCATATTTCTCAAATTTATGTAGTATCTTTAACATTGTTACCAAAATAAGAAGAATAGTTATCGCACAAGAGGAGATATTTTTATTTTCTAGAAAACACTTGACTTTCTGATATTTAAAATGATATAATATTCATGTGAATGGAGTTTATGCCAGTAGTTCAGAACAATGGAAGCAAGGCAATATGAATGGTATAGGTAAGCCGGGCAACGTTATTGTTCCCAATACCAATAATGCTTCATTTAACAATGACGAGGCTCTATGGATTAGCTCTGAATTAGGAGATAAACTATTGGTTATGATGGAACTACATATTGTTAATGATCCTTCAGGTTCCGGCGCAGCTGGACCAGGTGGAATAACTTTTGTCTTAACTGAAGCGAATTTTAGATATGAATTAATAAAAGACTACTTGGCTGTCTCCATGGGCACTTTTTGGAGTGTATTTGGGATACAAAATCAAGACTGGTTGGGGGCACAAAATCTTTTTAGTACTATGCCCATGGCATCAGGAGCATATCTGACACATTTTAACGAAAAAGGGCTTCGTTTAGACGGTCATTTTGAACGAAATGGATGGGGATTTAACTATGTTATGTCCCTCGGTAATGGGTTTAATGCCTATGACATCAGTGGTTATAACAGTTTTGATTTAAATAGTAACAGCACGTTTAATACTCGTGTGTCTGTTTTCCCTGGTCTCCAAAAAGATCTCAATATAGGATTTAGTTATGGCAATGGCTTATTGTTCAAACAAGACCTAAATGCGAGTGTAGATTCTCAAGAATTTTTTGATAATAATTTTGAAGCTTATGGGCTTGATGCACTCTGGAAAATAAATGATTTAAAAGTTCGATCGTATTTGATTTCATCAACCCAGAAACTGACTAATTCCAACGAGACCATTGATTTAAATGCCTTAGGCTGGATGAGTGAGGTAAGCTACCGTATCAATACAAATGGAAAACTAGGAATTGACGCAATTATCCCTAAATTTCGTTATGATTTTTTAGATAAAGCTGAATTTGATCCTCAATTGTCCGATAAATATCAAACAACAGGTTTAGGTCTTAATTTTCAAATTCAGAACAATTTTATTTTGAGTGTTGATTATAACTGGATTAATGAAGAGAAAATTCAGTTAAATAACGACCGATTTATTCTTAGAGCCTCAGTCAATTTTTAAACACCCAAAATATTTTTTGGGTTTTTCCCCTTGGCTGTGTTTGTCCTTTTTTATTTCCATATCTTCGGTTGAGGACAAAAACAAAGTATCTTGACAATGAATGAGCGCATCATTTTGGGAATTGATCCAGGGACAACCATTATGGGTTTTGGACTTATAAAAGTTGTTGGAAAGCGCATGGAATTTTTACAGCTCAATGAACTCAAACTTACTAAATACGATGATCACTATGTTAAGTTGCGTTTAATTTTTGAAAGAACTATAGAATTAATCGAAACACATCATCCTGATGAAATTGCCATCGAAGCTCCGTTTTTTGGCAAAAACGTTCAATCGATGCTTAAATTGGGTCGTGCACAAGGAGTCGCTATGGCGGCAGGTCTTTCACGCCAAGTGCCCATTACTGAATACTCGCCAAAAAAGATAAAAATGGCCATCACAGGCAATGGAAATGCCTCAAAAGAGCAAGTGGCCAAAATGCTTCAGCAGACGCTTGGTTTAAAGGAATTGCCAAAAAACCTTGACAGTACTGACGGGTTAGCAGCAGCGGTATGTCACTTTTACAATTCGGGAAAAACGCAAGTAGGAAAAAGCTATAGCGGCTGGGCAGCCTTTGTCAAACAAAATGAAGGGCGTGTAAAATAACAATATGGCCGGACTGTATTATCATATTCCATTTTGCAAACAAGCCTGCCATTATTGTGATTTTCATTTTTCGACTCAACTTAAATCCAAAGGCAAAATAATTTCTGCAATGCTCGAGGAATTAAAACTTAGAGCGCATGAATTGTCCGTGCCAATTCGATCGATCTATTTTGGCGGTGGTACGCCCTCTTTATTAAGTCCGGAAGAAATAGCACTTCTCCTTGAGCGCGGCCTTGCCCTAGCGAGTGATCCTTCAAGTCTTGAGATTACTCTTGAGGTCAATCCTGACGACGTAACGCCTGATCGTTTAAATTCTTGGAAAAAGGCGGGGATTAATCGCTTGAGCTTAGGGATTCAATCCTTTGATAATCGGGATCTTAAATTTATGAATCGCGCCCATAACGCCGAACAAGCACATCAAGCCCTGCTTTGGGTCGCTGGTCAATTTGACAATTACAGTGTAGATCTTATTTATGGAATACCTGAGCAAGATGAGAATTCTTGGCGAAATAACTTGTTTAAAGTACAAGAGGTTAACCCCCCTCATTTGTCTTGTTATGCCCTTACTCGAGAGCCTGGTACCGCAATGGATCATTTTATGCACAAAGGAGTAATGTCTGAAATTGACGAGGATCAAGCGCAAATAGAGTATCAATATTTAACGAATTGGGCTCAGGAAGAAGGTTATATAAATTATGAATTTTCCAATTTTGCGCTTCCCGGTTTCAAATCTGTAAATAACTCTGCCTATTGGCAGGGGTTGCCTTATTTGGGTATCGGCCCAAGTGCTCATAGCTTTGACGGAAATAGGCGCAGTTGGAATGTTGCTAATAATCATTTGTATTCAAAAGCAATTGAGGAAGGGACATTACCCATTACTCGAGAAACATTAACTCCGATAGATCGATATAACGAGTATGTGATGACGCGATTGAGAACCGTGAGTGGCATTAATTTGAATAAAGTCGCTGAACTTTTTGATGAGAAAACGCGCGAAAATCTTCTGAATATGGCGGCAAGGCATATTGACCAAGGTTTATTAGTTTTTGAACAAGGACATTTGCGCGTGAGTGCAAAGGGAAAGTTTTTAACCGATGGAATAGCGAGTGATCTTTTCTTAGTAAATTTAGGGTCATGAGATTTGAATGGTACATTGCTCAGAAAAAATATGCGGTGGAGACCACTCAATCTATTGATTTATCTATTGCCATAAACTGTAACACAAAACAAGGGCCAAAGGCGTGGTATATTGATGGCCCGTCGAAAACTCCCGTACGTCTAGGAGACTGGATTGGAAGTGTGGCAAACGGAGGGTCGGTTAATTTTTATGACTTAAACCTCAATCCACACGCACATGGGACCCATACGGAATCTTTAGGGCACATTTCACCCAATGAAGAGCCTGTAGAAGGCATTTTCTCGGAATTTTTCTTTGAAGCCTTGGTGGTTAGTATCCCCGTTGAGACAGACGACAGAGTCATTTCTCGCCTATTACTTCAGGAGCGCCTAGCCAAAGTCAATATGGATTTTTGGCCTCAAGGCCCCCGAGCTTTAATCTTGAGGACTTTACCCAATAGTCCAGAAAAATTAGCCATGAATTACGACCACAAGGGATGGCCCTATTTAAGTTCCGATGCCGCTAAATTTATCGCAGAATTAGGGATTGAACACTTGCTCATTGATACCCCGTCTGTTGATCCTGAAAAAGATCAAGGGGCCTTATTGGCACATAAGGCGTTTTGGCAATGGCCTGAGAACCCCCGTTCCAAAGCCACGATTACCGAATTTATATATGTCCCTGATCGGGTTCAAGATGGTCCCTACCTCTTGGAGATGCAAACAGCAGCCATAGTTAATGATGCGACCTTTTCTCGACCATTAATTTACGCTTTACAAGCCATGTAATCCATGAACATCAGGCCTCATGTTGATTGACGAATTTCGCGACTATTGTTTATCTAAGAAGGGGGTTACTGAGTCCATGCCTTTTGATGTGCACACTTTGGTCTTTAAGGTTGGCTCAAAAATGTTCGCCTTGGCGAGTTTAGATCAAATCCCGCTCAGGATTAATCTTAAATGCAATCCGGATCGTGCCGTGCAATTAAGGGAAGAATTTCCCGATTTAGTCTTACCCGGATACCATATGAATAAACGACATTGGAATACCGTGGTAGTGGAAAGCAGTAACCCGAGCGATTGGTATCTTGAATTAATTGATCACTCTTACGAATTGGTTTATAATTCCCTGACCTTAAAGCAAAAGCAAGACCTGGAGTCGTACTGAAAAAATCGCGATTTCGTGTCAAGGCCTTGTTTAGTGATCGCTGGCGCTCATATCGGCTACAATTTTCCATGAGCCTTCGATGTTTTTGAAAATAACGAGAAAACTGCCCTGGGCATCACCAACACTCCGTTTCAAATGATAACGTCCCATAACCCAATACGCCCCAGGGGTGATTGGGCTAATATCCAATAAGTCAAAGTTTAGAACACCTGTGTCTTCGGGCTTGGGATAAGATTTTTGATAATTGGCAAGGGTTTGACGCCAACCTTTTGTCAAACCTGATTGTCCATAAAATTTAAGGGAGTCATTCATCCAATAACCTTGCATAAACCCTTCGAGATCATGTCTTGACCAAGCTTCTTGTTGGGCATACATCACCTTTTTAATGGCCAAAATATCTTGCGTAATGTTTTCTTGAGTTTCTTTTTGTGCGTGAGCATTGCCGCTAAGGATCAAGCACAGAATAATTAATGACAGACGCATATTTTATGGATAAAGTTTGTATAAATGTACATCGATTTTTTAGACCGATTAAAAATTTAGATATCTTCGAATCCACGGGTTCCCATAACGACATACATTAATGACGGACATTACCATACTTACCTGTAAGGCTTATTTTGCCCCTAAACATCCTACGGCCTACACAGACAATATTTTTTTGGAATATCGATTACTCAAAGAAGCCCTAGAGCGTTTGGGCTTAACGGTTCGAAGAACCTATTGGGATGACCCAAATTATGATTGGTCTCAAACTAGGGCTGTAGTTTTTCGGACCATTTGGGATTATTTTGAACGATTTGATGAATTTTGGCCGTGGCTTGAGCAGGTTCAACACAAAACAAGGCTCATTAATTCTATGGAGTTAATCCAATGGAATATTGATAAAACTTATCTTTTCGATTTGGCAGAGCGCGGCATTCCAGTGGTTCCATCTGTTTTGGTTAAAAAGGGATGCCATCAATCCTTAAAAGAAATAGCTGCCCATCAAAACTGGAGGGATTTGGTTGTTAAGCCCACCATTGCTGGAGGGGGATTTCTAACCTATAAATACACGCTCGATCAGTTAGACCAGGTTCAGTCGGAATTTGATGCTCTGGTAAACCAGCGTGATATGCTGGTACAAGGTTATATTCCATCGATCACCTCGCTGGGTGAGGCCTCCTTGATGGTGTTTAATGGAGAATTTACCCATAGCATTTTAAAACGAGCAAAGTCAGGAGACTTTAGAGTTCAAGATGATTTTGGTGGAAGTGTTCATCCATATCAGGAGAAGCCAGAAGAAGTCGCCTTGGCACAAAAAGTGATGGCTCAGTGCAGTCAAGTACCGGCTTATGGAAGAGTCGATATCGTATGGGATGATCAAAATCAGCCTATGGTTTCCGAACTTGAAATCTTCGAGCCTGAATTATGGGTCCGGAATGCTCCATGGGCAGCCGATAATTTTGCCAAAGCCATAGCACAGCAATTATCCGTTTAGCCCAAAAAGGGTGGCAATCAAATCTGTTCAAGCTTGGTATCTTTTTCCAACTCCTCTTGATGGTCGTGCTGCGCTATTTTGTAGAAATCTCTGTAAAGTGATGGAAAAAGCGAGGAATAGTCTCGATGCCTTTAAGGTAGTTCCAAACTCCAAAATGTTCATTTGGAGAGTGGATGGCATCACTGTCAAGCCCAAATCCCATTAATATAGTTTTGCTTCCCAATTCTGATTCAAATAAAGCGACAATCGGGATGCTGCCTCCCCCGCGTTGAGGAATCGGTGCTACGCCAAAAGTGTCTTGATAGGCCGCAGCAGCTGCTTGATATCCCGGATGATCAATCGGAGTGACATAACTCTGTCCTCCGTGATGTGTGGTAACTTCTACACGAACCCCTGTTGGTGCAATCGATTTAAAGTGTCGCTCAAAAAGTTGGGATGATGGAGTTGCGTTCGTTAGTGGTGTATCCTTTTTCTCCATAAACCCCTTCTATGTCTAAAGCCTGACAATATGCCTCTAAGCTAAAAGGGGCTTGAGCCATGGCCTCGCGCTCAGCTTCGCTGAGCTCTTGTACATCATCATAAAAACCGGGAATCGTAATTTTATTGTCCTCATCCTGAAGTGAGGCAATCATTTTGGTTAATATATTTATTGGATTGGCTACTGCCCCGCCGTAAAGGCCACTGTGCAAATCTCTATTGGGTCCCGTCACGGCAACCTCCATATAGGAGAGCCCGCGCAGACCGGTTGTAATCGAAGGAACATCATTGGCAATCATGCCGGTGTCGCTAATTAAAATAATATCATTAGCCAGCAGGGCCTTATTTTCAGAGACAAAAATCCCTAAATTTTTACTCCCGACTTCTTCCTCGCCCTCAATCATATATTTTACGTTGCAAGGCAATTGATCGGTTTGGGTCATAAACTCTAGGGCCTTGACATGCATATACATTTGTCCTTTGTCATCACAGGCGCCTCGAGCAAATATGGCTCCATCGGGATGGAGGTCTGTTTTTTTAATGATGGGCTGAAATGGGGCACTGTCCCATAGATCAATAGGGTCTGCAGGTTGCACATCGTAATGCCCATAAACCAAGACTGTGGGCAATTCTGGATTGATTATTTTTTCTCCATATACGATGGGATTTCCTGCAGTAGGGTATATGGTAACGCTCTCACAACCGGCCTTTTCAAGTTGCTTGGCTATCAGATCTGCTGTGGCAATCACGTCGTTTTTAAACGCAGAATCGGCACTGACTGAAGGGAGTTTCAGCAGTTCAAATAACTCATTAAGAAAGCGATCTTTGTGTGCGTTGATATAATCTATGGGCTGGGTCATGGAGTCGAATTTTTTTTGTGTGCACGAAGTTACGAAAAGTGATAATTTTTAAAACGGCGCTCTGTGTAAATTAAAAACAATATGTATATTTGCCACCCCTAATTAGGGAATCCATTGCGGCTGTGATGGAATTGGTAGACATGCTAGACTTAGGATCTAGTGCCGCAAGGCGTGGGGGTTCGACTCCCTTCAGCCGCACAAAACCCGGAACTTCTTCCGGGTTTTTTTGTTTTTGATCAAGAGCATCAATTCAGTATTTAATTCTGTGTTGAGTTCCGTTGACTTTATT
>RFXU01000010.1 GCA_009921505.1 Flavobacteriaceae bacterium | reverse complement strand
ACGCTAGATTTCGTTGGTCTGCGAAAAACCTGCCCGAGCATCAAGAAATATGTGCCTATTTCACTGAAATATTTCATTGAGCTAAATTAAGAAAAATAGATTCGCGAGCGTCTACTTTTGGTCGCTAAGTAAAGCCTTGATTTTGTGAAAGATCATGTTGTTTTCATAGACACCGCTAAATAATTCTGCACCGGGACCGTAGGCAAAGACAGGAATCCAATCGGCATTATGACCGGTACTTGAAAAACTGGGCTTGATGGTATTGTAATCTCCATTATCCGCTGAAAGAGCAAGTCCACCAGTGGCGTGGTCACCAGTTACGACGATTAATGTGTTTTGATCTTTTCGTGCATAGGCCATGAGACTTCCTAAGGTGTTGTCTAAATCAATAAGCTCGGAAATCATATAGTCAAAATCATTATCGTGTCCGCCCCAATCGACTTGAGACCCTTCAACCATTAAGAAAAAGCCTTGTTCGTTTTTGGAGAGATGATCTATAGCGAGCTTGGAGGCGTCTTCTAAAAACGGGCCACGTCCTTCGATCATCTTGGGCATATCTTTGTCTGCGAGCAAATACCCGAGCTTTTTTGCTTCAGGGTAGGCTTTTAATGACCTAGTCTCAATTATGAACCCTTTTTGTACAAATGTGTCTATTAAATTAACTTGATCGTTCCTGTCGTTAAAATATTTTAATCCTGCAGCGGCAAAAAAATCAATTCTCGACTCGGGTAAAAAAGAAGCGATAATTTCGTGATCATTTCGATCGGAATGATGTGCATAAAAAGATGCTGGTGTGGCATGAGTAATCGAGGAGGTAGCGATAAGACCACTGCTACCGCCCTTTTGACTCATAAGTTCAGTCAAGTTAAGTAGGTCTTGGCCTTGTGCATTGACCCCAATAGCCTTATTGAAGGTCTTTTCTCCACAAGCCATGGCGGTTCCGGCAGACGCGCTATCTGTAATTAAAGAGGTCGAACTTGTTTTACTCAGTCCAATAATAGGAAAGTCTTCATAATGAATCGCACCATCTTTGTAATATTGGAGCGCTGAAATCTGATTAATACCTGTTCCATCCCCAATAACCAAGATCACATTTTTTGGAGTATCCCCCTTTTCAAAAGAGTGGGTCTGTTTGTCTTTTAAGGCCTCTGCCAGATTTGGGATTCCTCGGTCGACGAGCTTTGTTGATGGTTCGTTTTTGCATCCTGTAATTAAGCTCAGGGCAAAAATAAAAATGAGTTTGGTGAGGGTTATTTTCATGGGGCAAATTTAACTATTGTCCCCTGAATTTTAACGACTTTAACTATTCGTTATTGATTATTTAATATTGCCTTCCACAATCTTTTACGGATAAATTTTGCTTGGGTCTTTGTCACCATAAGGGCATTGCGATTTTGCCAATAATTTTTCAAACCCGAGAAGACCAGTAGTGGTTGTTTATAGTGGATGCTTAGTTTGACTAGGGACAAAAAGCTGAGCCAGAATCCGTAGCCCATATGGGCAAATGCACTTCCTTGTCTGCTGAGTTGTCCCGAATTATAGGCTTGCCCTGTAGCCTTTAGATGGTGCACTTTTAATTCGGGAAAAGTTTGTACTTCCCAGTCCCAAAACTGAACTAGCCATTGGTCGATAGTGTCCCACCCAAGACACGGTTTTAAGCCGCCGATTTGATCAAAGCAAGTCTTTCGGTATAATTTAATTGGTCCGCGGACTTTGTGCTTTTTTGCAATTTGTTCATAAACCCACTCATTGTTTTTATTTATGTACAAATGACCGGAGGCCAAACCAAGTTTATGATTTTTGACAAAGGCCTCTTTTAATGCGTTAATATAATTGTCTGGCAAGACCACGTCCGCGTCAAATTTGCCGATTAAGGATGGGGTAATTGAGTGTTTTTTAGCGAAGCGCTGCAGATAGTCCAAACCTCGATTAAAGGCGTTTACGACTTTTTGACCCGGTGCATGTTTTGATTTATTATCGGAAGCAACTAATTCGATCCAAGAATGTTCTGCAGCCCATTGATTCAAAATTTGAGGGCTTTCATCGGTGGACCCGTCATCGACTAGGATCAAAAGATCAACAGGGACCCTTTGGTCCGCAAAGCTTTGAAGCACTTGGTTTAAGTGAGGGGCTTCATTATACACAGGCATGATTACGGCACAGTACATAACCTTTAAGGTTTTTGGGCATAAATCAAGATATAGCGTGGAGTAAATCGACGCAGAAGGGGTCTAAAACCAATCTTATTGACGGGATTAGTGAATTGGACTTCATCGATAATGCGCCATCCTGTTTTTTCCAAGAGCCATCGCAGCTGCCAGGCTTCAAATTCGTGAAAATGGCGATCGCGCTCGTCCGTCTTACTCTGATAGGCCTTTGCAAACCAAAGTCTTAAGGGGACTGATATCAATAGTTTTGGGGACTTAATTTCGTTTAATAGGCTAAATGGATTCAGTAAGTGTTCAATAATTTCAAAAGCGGTCACCACATCATAATCTTCATTGTGAACCACACTTCGGTCAAAATCCAAGTCTTCCCCTTGGGTGTTATCTACGCAATAACCTTGTTTGCGCAGGCGCTTACTGAAAGGATTGTCCACGCCGAGATCTAGAATTTTTTCGGAGGGATCTAGGTGTTTGTCAACAAATTCCTGAGTGATACGATATCTTTTGTGGGGAAAATGTTTTGAATACATTTAAACTTGATAAAGGATTGCATTGACATTCATTCCTGCGCCAACACTAGCAAACATGATTAAGTCTCCGGGGGCTACTTCGTGACCACTGAGCTCACCTCGGCGCACGAGGTCGTAAAGCGTGGGAACTGTGGCGACACTTGAATTTCCCAATGTGTTAATGGTCAGAGGCATAATCCCTTCAGGTGGGGTTAGTCCATAAAGCTTATAAAACCGCAATAAGATGGCCTCATCCATTTTTTCATTGGCTTGGTGAATGAAGACTTTTTTGAGTTTTTCTATTTCTTGTCCTGCTTCCTCCATACACTGTTTCATGGCTTCTGGCACACGGGTAATGGCGAATTCATAGATTTTACGCCCATACATTTTTATATAATTGCGCGAACGGCTTTCTTCTTGATTATATGAAGGACCGAAATAAATAAAGTGGGCTTCGTCTAGTGTATAGGTGGCGGTAAGGTGATGGATAATACCTTGTCGATTTTCAGAATTTTCTTGATTAGGGCTATGCTCAAGAATCACGGCGCCTGCACCATCGCTATAAATCATAGAATCTCTATCGTGCTGGTCCACAACTCTTGAGAGGGCTTCTGCACCAATAACCAAGCACTTCTTGGCCATACCACCACGCATAAAGGCATTACAGTGAATGGTCGCTTCGACCCAACCTGGACAGCCAAATAGAATGTCATAGGCAACACAGCGCGGGTTTTTAATTTTAAGCTGATGCTTCACCCGTGAAGCTAAACTCGGCACAGTGTCACTTTGATGATGACCATTGGGCACATCCCCATAGTTGTGGGCAACGACAATATAGTCTAGTGTTTCAGGATCAATTCCTGCATTTTCTATAGCCCGATTTGCAGCAAAGGTGGCAATGTCTGAGGTTACTTTGTGTGGCTTGATATAACGTCGTTCTGAAATTCCGGTGATCGCTTTGAATTTCCGGATGATCACCTCGTTATTCTCGCTTAATTGTTCCCCATCCTCATTAAAAAAACGATGGTCCTTGAACTCATCATTGGAGGTAACGCTGCTTGGGATATAACTACCAGTTCCTGTTATAATTACACTCATGGACTAAATTTTGCTAAAGGTACCAAAAAAGTACTTTTTACGCCCAAAGGTTCCCCGTGAACTATAAAAGGAAACTAAAAGGCGATAGCTAATACCTGTACACTTGTGCGTTAAACACTCAATTCATTAAGCGTATGCCTCAATTGGGGTACAAGTACAAATTAAATTTCTATCTCCGTAGGCATCGTCTACACGGCGCACTGCCGGCCAAAATTTATTGTCCTGAAGATAGGGTAATGGAAATGCCGCTTCGCTTCTCGAGTAAGGCATATCCCAATTTTCTGCGGTAATCATGGCCAAGGTGTGGGGCGCATTTTTGAGCGGATTATTCGGTTGTTCTGCACTGGCTGCATCTATTTCCCGACGAATCGAAATCATGGCTTCGCAAAAACGATCCAGTTCTGCTTTTGTTTCACTTTCTGTTGGCTCAACCATAACGGTTCCCGCTACAGGAAATGATACGGTTGGTGCATGGAAACCATAATCCATAAGACGTTTTGCAATATCGGTGACCTCAATTCCATTTTGCTTGAAGGGTCTGCAATCGAGTATCATTTCGTGGGCTGCGCGGCCTTGCTCTCCGGTGTATAATGTTTCATAAACCCCCTTGAGTCTTTCTTTTATATAATTGGCGTTGAGAATTGCGATTTCGGTCGCTTTACGCAAACCAGGCTCTCCGAGCATACAGATGTAGCCATAAGAAATAAGGCAAGCCAAAGCGCTGCCCCAAGGCGCTCCTGAAATTGCGGTTATGGCTTGGTCTCCCCCAGTAGTGATGACTGGGTTTGAGGGTAAAAATGGTGCCAGTTGACTTGCGACGCAAATTGGGCCAACCCCTGGGCCACCTCCTCCGTGAGGAATAGCAAATGTCTTGTGCAAATTAAGGTGGCACACATCAGCGCCGATCGCTCCTGGATGCGTCAAAGCAACCTGTGCGTTCATATTGGCACCATCCATATAAACCTGTCCGCCACATTCGTGAATTATAGATGTAATTTCTTTGATCGCACTTTCATAAACCCCATGGGTTGATGGATAAGTTACCATGAGTGCGGCCAAATTATCTTTATGGGCAAGTGCTTTTTCTCTTAGGTCATCGACGTCGATATTCCCATCTTCATTGGCTTTTGTAACAACCACTTCCATGCCGGCCATAACGGCACTGGCTGGGTTGGTTCCATGCGCCGATGAAGGAATCAAACAAATGTTTCTGTGATGATCACCTCGTGAATGGTGATAGGCGCGAATGACCATAAGACCCGCATATTCCCCTTGCGCCCCAGAGTTCGGTTGAAGCGAGGTTGCAGCGAACCCTGTGATTTCGGTTAATTGTTCTTCGAGTTTGGACAACATTTCCTGATAGCCCTTAGCTTGATTCAATGGAACTAGAGGATGCAGTCCCGCCCAATTTGGATCACTAAGGGGGAGCATTTCTGTTGCAGCATTGAGTTTCATGGTACATGAACCCAAAGAAATCATAGAATGATTAAGTGCTAGATCCTTACGCTCAAGACGTTTTATATAGCGCATGAGCTCTGTTTCGCTGTGATAACGATTGAAAACTTCTTGTTTTAAATAGTCAAAGGGACGTCTCAGACTATTGGCAATTCCGAATTCCTCCAAACGAACTGTTGTTTCTTCTAAACTTGTCTCTGAGGCAAATAAACTCAGGAGTTGTGCCACATCCTCGGCATTTGTTGTTTCGTTAATCGAAATGCTCACATGCTCCTGATCGGGATAATACAGATTGATTTCCTTTGACAGCGCAAGAGGCTCAATTTGATCCCGATGAGCACGAACGGTAATGGTGTCAAAAAAACTAGTGTGAACCAGTTGGTAGCCATTACGTTTTAAGCCATCGGCAAGTATTAAGGCGTGTTCATGGACTTTATTGGCGATATATCTTAGGCCTTTTGGACCGTGATACACAGCATACATACCGGCCATAACGGCTAATAACACTTGAGCAGTACAAATATTTGACGTGGCTTTATCTCTCTTAATATGCTGCTCTCTTGTCTGCAAGGCCATGCGCAGCGCTGGCTGCTCGTCCATATCTCTTGTCAAACCAATAATTCTTCCTGGAATGTTGCGTTTGTAGGCCTCACGAGTGGCAAAATAACCCGCATGAGGACCGCCATAACCAAGAGGAATTCCAAATCTTTGAGAAGTTCCCACGACCACATCAGCTCCACATGCGCCCGGAGACTTTAGGAGGACTAATGAAAGCAAATCTGCAGCAACCGCAACTTTGATTTGGGCCTCATGTGCTTTTTGGATAAAGGGTTCTAGGTCTAAAATTTGTCCCTGCTTTCCTGGGTATTGGAGTAGCGCACCATAAAATTCTTCACCGAAAGTGAAGGTTTCTGCTTTCCCTACAACAAGCTTTATTCCTAGGGGGGTGGCTCTTGTCTCAAGTAGAGAGAGGGTTTGTGGCAAGACTTGGTCGCTTACAAAAAATTGGACGACTTCGTTTTTCTTTTGATCCCGCTCTCTGATAGCAAAAAGCAAGGTCATTGCTTCTGCTGCAGCCGTAGACTCATCCAATAGTGAGGCATTTGCCAGCTCCATGCCTGTGAGTTCAGTAATCAGGGTTTGATAGTTTAACAAAGCCTCGAGTCTTCCCTGGGCGATTTCGGCTTGATAAGGTGTGTAAGCCGTATACCATCCTGGATTTTCAAGAATATTTCTTTTGATTACAGAAGGGGTATGGGTGTTGTGATACCCAAGCCCGATATAGGTTTTATAGTTTTTGTTTTTTGCACCTAAGGCATGAATGTGATTTAAAAACTCATACTCGCTCATAGCAGGAGCTAAGTTCAGCGCTTCTTTAAGTCGGATATCCCTGGGGACCGTCTGATCAATGAGTTGTTCAATAGACTCAGCGCCAATGGCCTGTAACATTTCCTGAATTTCCTCTTCACGTGGGCCGATATGGCGTAATGCAAACGAATCTGTATTCATAAGATGCCTTAATTTTTGGCCAAAATTACGATAAATTGTCCGTAAAAAAGGACAATTAAATGGCACTTTCCCGACTATTTTTCAACCGCTTATCGTACTTACTAACATTTACCTATATTTGGTCATGAGCCTTTTCAAACGCTGCTTAAGACAGTACATAGAACATCATATACACGTTTCTTTGGCCCTAATAAGCTTGGTTTTTTTGACCTACAAATATGCCCGTCTCCCCATTGATTGGAATTATATGGGTTTTGCGTTTTTCGGGACTATTGTTGCTTACACCTATATCAAAAATGTGCCGGCCCAAGTCTCATTTAATTCTGGGGTCTTTCTTGTGCTACAAAGAAGTCCATGGTGGGTTCATGCTATGGGGGTCATCAGTGTTCTTTTTGCCGCAACATTAAGTGATTTGCAGCAATTAGGACTTATTATTTTCGTGATCCTAAGTTTGGCCTATATTCTACCCATACCCTTTAAAATTGCCCCGTTTCGAGATTATGGGGCGATTAAAATAATCATTGTGGCCTTAGTTTGGAGTGGGATCTCTGTATTACTACCCCTATTGCTCTGGGATCCTATTTCTTGGGAAATTGTATTGCTTTATTTAGCTCAAACCCTGTGGATTATTGTATTGACCATCCCTTTTGAAATCCGAGATTCGGGAAAGGATGTATTGCGTCATCCGACCTGGCCACAAAAATTGGGACTATGGCGCTCAAAAATCTTAGGGACAGTTCTTTTGATGATTTGTGCCGTGATTCATTTCAACTTGAGCGCCGGTCTTGAAATTGAATCAGAACAATCGATAACTTTTTGGGGCAGTTCTTTTTTATTTGCTCTGGGCTTCACTTGGTTGGGACTGCTTATCGCGCAGTCAAAACAGTCCTACTGGTATAGTGCATTTTGGATTGAGGCCATACCCATTGCTTGGTTATTGATGAGGTATTTTAATTGACATTAATCTTCCGCGAGCAGCCCTGCGCGTTTTAAAAGTGCTTCATTCTTTGGTTCTCGTCCTCTAAATTTTTTATACAGGGTCATGGGGTCTTCGGTTCCGCCCTGACTTAGAATGTTTTCAGCAAAACTTTTGGCGGTCTGCGGGTCAAAAATTCCGCGCTCTTCAAAAAGTGAAAACGCATCCGCGTCGAGAACTTCAGCCCATTTATAACTGTAATACCCCGCGGCATAACCCCCTTGAAAAATATGCGAAAAGGCGGTGCTCATCACATATGGGTGTTGGTGTTTGATCAATTGCAGCGGTGCTAAAACAGCGCGCTCAAAAGCCACAACTTCTTGTCCGGCAAATTGCCCGTCATGATAAGCCATATCTAAAGTTGCAAAGCCAATTTGACGTAGGGTTTGCAGGCCTTCTTGAAAGGTTTTTAAAGCGTTGATCTGTTCTATATAGGTAAGGGGAAGTGGTTCTTGTGTTTTGTAGTGTTTGGCAAATAAGCTCAAACTTTCTTGTTGAAAGCACCAGTTCTCCATGATCTGGCTGGGAAGCTCCACGAAATCCCATGACACACTGGTTCCTGAGAGACTAGGGTAATGGGTGTCGGCTAGCATTCCATGGAGCGCGTGACCGAACTCGTGGAAAAGCGTGGTCACTTCTTGAAAAGTCAGTAAGGCGATACCTTGATTATCGGGATGCGTAAAATTACACACGATTGAAATGTGTGGTCTATGGTTTTCTTGACTTGTTTTGAATTGCGTTTTAAAGCTCGTCATCCATGCGCCATCTCTTTTTGATGGTCTAGGGTGAAAGTCGCAATACAATAAAGCTTTAAATGCCCCATTGGCATCAAAAACTCTATAGGCAGAAACTTCGTTATGGTAGACTGGAATCGCCGTGTCTTGTTCAAAGTGTAATCCATAGAGTCGTTTCGCGATCGAAAAAATTCCAGTCAAGACCTGATTTAAAGGAAAAAATTCCTTCAATTTTTCCTCATCCCAATTGAAGAGTTTCTTTTTTAAGCCTTCACTAAAATACGCTTGATCCCAAGGTTGGATTTGTTCTATTTCTAACTGCTCCGAGGCAAAATTTTGCAATTCTTCTAATTCTCTCTCAGCGGCTGGTCTGGCTTTTTCTGCAAGATCACCAAGAAAGTCATTGACGTTTTTAGCAGATTTAGCCATGCGTTCTTCTAGCACGAATTCGGCGTGGTTTGTATAACCCAATATCTCTGCTCGGCGCTGACGTAAGGTCACGATCTGGTCAATGATGGCCTTATTGTCGCGCTCATTATTTTGAGCGCCCCGGGCGCCATATGCAAGCCATAAATTTTGACGTAAATCACGGTTTTTGGCAAATTTCATCAACGGCATATAGCTCGGGAATTCGAGCCCTATTAAATAACCGTCAAGTTTTTTTTCTTTGGCCTTTTGTGCAGCGCGCTCTAAAAAGGATTCGGGTAAACCTTCAAGCGTTGCCTGATCTTCGATGTTTAAACTAAAGGCATTAGTCTCGCTGAGGACATTATTACCAAAGGTCAGTGTTGCTTTAGACAATGCGCTGTCTATGGCCCGCACTTCTTCCTGCTGCTCAGGGGTTAATAGCGCTCCATTGCGACAAAATGATTTGTAGGTGCGCTCCAAGAGCTGATGGGATTCTGCAGTAATATCAAGTGTTTCTCTCTGGTTATAAATTGATTTAATGCGCTCAAAAAGAGGCGCATTCATCAAAATATCATTTTTAAAATTGCTCAGAAGTGGGGAGATGTGTTGCGCTTCATTCTGGAGCGTTTCATTGGTATGGGCACTGAGTAAATTAAAAAAACACTGACTAACCCGCTCTAAATGAAGGCTCGAGAACTCCAGGGGAAGTAATGTGTTTTCAAAGGTTGCAGGGTCTTGATTTTGAGTTATTTGGTCAATAGCGCTTTTTGCGTCATTGATTAAGGCTTCGACTGCAGGTAAAAAATGTTTGGCTTCGATACGATCAAATGGGACCACATCGAAGGATGCCAACAAGGGATTTGTCATTACTTTTTCAGAGATTTAGCGCCTTCTTCAACTTTTATTTTAAGGCCTTGTTTGTAGGTGATCAATTTATCTAAGACACATTGATCATGACTTCCAATGATTTGCGCGGCCAAAATACCAGCATTTTGAGCACCGTCCAAGGCTACAGTCGCGACAGGGACTCCGTTGGGCATTTGAAGAATCGAGAGGATGCTGTCCCAACCATCAACCGAATTGCTTGACTTGACCGGAACACCAATAACGGGTAAAGGAGAGAGTGAGGCCACCATTCCCGGAAGGTGTGCAGCGCCTCCAGCGCCCGCAATAATGACCGAGATTCCTCGGTGATGAGCATTTTGTGCAAAATCAAATAGTTTTTCCGGAGTGCGGTGTGCAGAGACGATATCCACCTCAGTTTCGATATCAAAACCCTTTAAAATGTCTACTGCAGCTTGCATGACTTTTAAATCACTGGTACTGCCCATTACAATAGCTACTTTGCTCATGATTTGCTTTTAACGTTAATGCTGTTTTTTACTTGTTCGGCGATTAAACGCGCTTGGGTCATATCCTCATGTATTATGGTCACATGCCCCATTTTTCTAAATGGTCTGGTTTCCTTTTTGCCGTAAATATGGGGGGTTACCCCGGGTATGGCCAAAATTTGTTCAATATGTTCATAGTGCACCGGTCCTGTATGGCCTTCAGCTCCTACCAAGTTAACCATTATTCCGGCGGCCTTACTTTTAGTATCCCCAAGAGGTAAATCTAAAATGGCCCGTAAGTGTTGTTCAAATTGATTGGTGTAAGAGGCTTCGATGCTGTAATGGCCACTGTTATGTGGTCTTGGCGCCACCTCATTGACGATAACTTCTCCGGATTCGGTGGCAAATAATTCTACGGCAAGCAAGCCTTCATGCTTGAGGGCGCGCGAAACCATAAGGGCAACGTCTTGGGCTTTTTTGGCCATGGAATCATTGATACGCGCTGGACAAAGAACATATTCTACTTGATTGGCTTCTGGGTGAAATTCCATTTCTACCACAGGATAAGTCATTTCTTCTCCACTGGGGCTTCGAGCGACAATAACGGCAAGTTCATGGGTAAATGGAATCAGGCGCTCCAGAACACATGGCCCTTGAGGTAGACGGTTAAAATCCTCAGGGGTTCTTAAAATTTGTACGCCATTTCCATCATATCCACCACGACACACTTTCCAAACTTGTGGGAGTGAAAAATCCCCGTTATGGTATGCTGCAATCAAAGTATCTTTATTATCAAAGAGTTCGAAAGGTGCAGTGGGAATTTGATGATCGGCATAAAATGATTTTTGAACGCCTTTGTCTTGTATGAACCTTAAGGTCTCGGCTCTGGGGTACGTTTTAACGCCAAGATTTTCTAAATCAGCTAAGGCTTCAAGGTTAACGCCTTCAATTTCAATGGTTAAAACGTCAAGGTTTTTTCCAAAATTGTAAACCGTATCGTAATCCATAAGCGATCCTTGAATGAATACATTACAGCCTACGCGGCATGGTGCATCTGCGCTTGGGTCTAAAACATAGGTTTTGATATCCCATTTTTGAGTTTCGGTCAAAAGCATTTTTCCGAGTTGCCCGCCCCCAAGGATTCCTAATGAAAATTCAGACGAAAAAAATCGATTCATGCCGCAAAGTTACAATCTTTGGGCTAAAACATGGCTCATAAAATGTAGCGGGGTAAAAACTTGTCATATGACCGCCCTTTTAGGTATCTTTGCCCGATAAAATCAAGGGCTTAGCCTTTATTTCAATTATTCAATATCATGAAAAATATAGTGTTGTTCGGGCCACCGGGAGCAGGAAAGGGAACACAAGCACAAATTCTTAAGGAGCAATTCGGCCTGGTCCATATCAGCACCGGAGACGTATTTCGAAAAAACATCAAAGAACAAACACCGCTAGGTGCTTTGGCCAAATCTTACATGGACCAAGGACATCTTGTTCCAGATGAGGTGACCATAGACATGCTCGCCGCTGAAGTCGAGGCTCGTCCTGAGGCTCAAGGATTTATTTTTGATGGATTTCCCAGAACTGAAGCCCAAGCCCAAGCTCTTGAAACCCTTATGGCAAAAAAACAAACACAAATTAATGCCATGGTCGCTTTAGAAGTTGACGATGAATTGCTGGTCGGGCGCCTCTTGTCTCGCGGTAAAGAAAGTGGTCGTGCCGATGATGCCAATGAAACGGTCATTCGTGAGCGTATTGCGGAATACTATCGTAAAACCGATATCTTAAAACGTTTTTATAAAGCGCAAAATAAATATCACGGAGTAAATGGGGTTGGTGCTATCGAAGAAATTACCGAGCGCCTGACACAAGTATTTAATCTCCTATAAACAGCCAATATGACCGAAGGGAATTTTGTTGATTACATAAAAGTTCACATTGCTTCGGGCAAGGGTGGTCAAGGAAGTACGCATTTGCGTCGCGAAAAGTTTGTACCCAAAGGTGGACCTGATGGAGGCGATGGTGGTCGAGGCGGTCATATTATTTTTCAAGGCAATAAAAACCTTTGGACCTTATTTCACCTTAAGTTTAAGCGCCATTTTAGTGCAGGGCATGGAGGTTCAGGGGGTAAGCAAACCAGTACTGGTGCCGATGGAGAAGATATAATTGTCGACGTGCCTTTAGGAACTGTAATTAAGGATACAGAAACGGGTGCAGTTTTAAAAGAGATCACTGAAGATCAAGAGAAGTTCATTGCGGCCAAAGGGGGCAAGGGTGGCATGGGGAACGCTCATTTTAAATCAGCGACTAATCAAACCCCCCGCTACGCTCAAACAGGCCTTCCGGGAGAAGAAAAAAACCTGACGCTTGAGATGAAAATTTTGGCCGATGTCGGTCTCGTTGGATTTCCAAACGCCGGTAAATCTACGTTGTTGTCTGTTCTGTCCGCAGCTAAACCAAAGATTGCAGATTATCCATTTACGACCCTTAAACCAAATTTGGGCATTGTAGGTTATCGAGATTACCAATCATTTGTCATGGCGGACATCCCTGGAATTATTGAGGGTGCTGCTGAAGGTAAAGGTTTGGGCCATTATTTTTTGCGCCATATTGAGCGCAATTCAATTCTTTTATTTCTGATTCCAGCAGATGCGGACGACCTGCGGAAAGAATATGATATTTTAGTGGACGAACTACGCCGTTATAACCCTGAGTTACTGGATAAACAAAGCATTGTTGCCATTTCTAAAGCCGACCTTTTAGACCAGGAGCTAAAGGCCGAAATGACTCAACTCCTAGACGAGAGTTTTGGAGATATCCCTTATATGTTTATTTCATCAGTAGCACAACAAGGATTAGATGCACTGAAAGATGTCCTTTGGAGCGCTTTAAATGCTCCCGTGCAATAATTTAGGTGTTCATTCGATTTAGATTTTCATTATCTTGTAACAAAAAAGTTATGAAGCCTTTTCTTATTGGGCTCGTGTTGTCTTTGGTCAATTTTTCAGGGAGAGCGCAATGCCCAAACACCCCAGTAACACTCCAAAGCCAGGCAGATATAGATAATTTTGCGGTAAATTACCCGAATTGCACCAACTTGTCTGCACCACTTTATATAGACGAAGTGGATGGTGTTATTGATAATTTATTGGGACTGAGTTCTGTAGAGAGTGCATACCTCATTAAAATTCAAAACACCCACATTGAACATTTGAATGGATTAGAAAACCTCATATTCATTCAAGAGCTCTGGTTAAACAGCAATTATAGTTTGATTGATTTTACGGGTTTAGATTTAATCTCAAATATTGATTTGCTTAATGTCATAGACAATACAGCACTGGAATCCGCAAATGGTTTGGGATCATTATCTCAGATCAGTCAACTAAACTTTTTTGATAACACTAGTCTGACAGATCTCACAGCCTTATCACAAATTACTCAGCTCAATGGCCTGCGTATCGCTGGGAATAATTTAACTACCCTGGATGGCTTGAATAATTTGGTTTCCGTTAATGGGGAAATTTTTGTCTCTAATGAGCAGGTGATTAATCTTGACGTTTTTGCTGGATTGAATAATTTAACGGCATCACTTTTTCTCTGGAACAACCCCGAACTTATCGATGTTTCCGTTTTTCAAGACGTAACGCAACTTCAAGATTTGGTTATCGTCGGGTGTAATCAAATACAGGGATTCCAGGGCTTTGAGAATCTCACAGAGGTCGAAGGTATTTTTCGTTTAGGTTTTAATCCTCAAATGACGGACTTAACTGCGTTTGAAAATTTAACTAGAGTTGGTTCTTTAGACATTTATGAAAATGACAACCTTGTTAGTCTCGATGGATTAGAAGGGCTCATCGAGGTCACAGAGGCTGTTTATTTAATGGATAATCCAAATTTAACAGATATTGACGCGCTTCAAAGTTTAAATCCACAAGGATTACAACAAGTAGTAATTTCGCGAAATACAAGCCTTTCCGCTTGTGATAATGATTTCGTATGTCAAGTGATTTTTGACCCAGAGATCAGTGAAGAAATCCAAGGAAATGCAAATGGGTGTAATTCTGTACCTCAAGTAGCCGCGCGATGCATTTTGGAAGTACCACAAGCCGAGCTACTCCAAACTCTAGATTTGTGGCCAAGCCCAGCAAATCAGCGCCTGAATGTCATGGCCGGGGGCGCTCTAATTAGGTCCTTAGATATCCATAATGTACAAGGTGAATTAATTGATACAGTTAGCTATAATGCCGATCAGAGCATGTCCCAGGCCGAATTGAATGTTTCAGCTTATGCTTCTGGTTTGTATTTTATTTCGATTAATACAGATCAAGGTTTGGCGCGCAGTAAATTTATAAAGCACTAATAATGAATAAAGCCTATCTACTTTTTCTGGCGCTAATCCTTTCATGGAATTTTACACTAGGTCAACAATCCATCGAAAAAGTTTTACTTAACCCAGAAGAAATTAAAACCTTGATCGAGCAAGGCAAATTGAGCGAAGCACGTCTTCAAATCCTTAAAATGCCAAGGGATTTTCAGTCGAGTGCTGAATCTATGGAGCTCAGCGGAGACGTTTTTGGAGGGCTCAAACTATGGGATTCTGCCCTAGTCTATTATGAAAAGTTCAAAGAGTTAGCGCCAAAAAATGCTGCAAGCCATTTTAAATATGGAGGTGCCCTAGGAATGATGGCCCTTTCAAAAAATAAGTTAACTGCATTGATGTATTTGGATGATATTGAGGCGAGCTTTCAAAAGGCCGTTTTAGTCGATCCCACTTACGTTGCGGCGCACTGGGCGCTTATCGAATATTATTTGCAAGTTCCGAGTATTATCGGGGGCGGTTCAGATCGGGCAATGGAACAAGCGGACGAACTATTCAAAGTCTCGCCAGTAGATGGTTGGATGGCACGAGCAAGGCTTGCTGAGGAAGATGAAGATTTTAAGCGTGCGGAACAAAATTACCTTAAGGCCATTAACGTCGGAGCGTCTCTTTGGACCTATAAAGGAATAATCAGTTTTTACGAGCGACAAGAACGCTGGGATTCAGGCTTTGAACAATTAAATGTGGCAATGACTAAATTTGATGATTTGAGCTTAAATTATCAATGGGCAAAAATGTCTGTGCTCAGCGAAAAGTACCTGAATGAGGGGATTAACTTTATTGAACAGTGTCTTGGAAAGCAGGAGATGATTCAGGGAATACCTGAACAGTGGATCAGACTCAGATATGCTCAATTACTGCGCAAAAAAGGTCGATATAAGAGTGCATTGGATCAAGTTGATATAGCACTTTCATTAGATGCGCGTTTTCAGCAGGCCAAAGATGAGAAAGCCACTCTGAAAAAATTATTAAAGTAACTCGATCAAAACGTCTTCAGGGCCTTTTGTATCTTTAGGCTTTGGTTTCCATTAAAACTATTTTTCATGCGCGTACATTTTATTGCCATAGGCGGAAGTGCCATGCACAATTTAGCTCTGGCACTAGCCCATAAAGGGGCAACGGTCACGGGGAGTGATGACGCTATTTTTGAACCGTCTAAAACTCGCTTGGCCGCTAAGGGACTTTTACCGGAGCAATTGGGTTGGGACGCCAGTCGCATTACCTCAGAGATCGAGGCGGTGATCCTGGGTATGCATGCAAAAGAAGACAATCCAGAGTTAAAACGTGCTCAGGAATTAGGACTAACCATTTATTCGTACCCCGAATATTTATTTGCCCATAGTCAAGACAAGACAAGAGTCGTCATCGGTGGCTCTCACGGAAAAACGACCATTACATCGATGATTTTACATGTGCTGGGGTACCATAATCGCCCTACTGACTTTATGGTCGGCGCTCAATTGGAGGGTTTCGATACCATGGTGCATCTTACAAAAGAAAACGAATTTATGCTTATGGAAGGAGATGAATACTTGTCTTCACCCATAGACCGCAGGCCAAAGTTTCATCTGTACGCCCCCAATATTGCCCTAATTAGTGGTATTGCCTGGGATCACATAAATGTATTTCCCAGTTTCGAGGATTACCAAAGACAATTTTCCATTTTTATTGATAAAATCGTTCCAGGAGGTACTTTAGTTTATAATGAGGATGACCCTCATGTTAAAGATTTGGTTGAAAATTCAATCCACCCAATTAAAAAAATACCCTATTCTGTGCCCGATTATAATATCGAGGAAGGGATAACTTATCTCGAGACCCCCGAAGGTCCAATGCCCGTTGAAGTATTTGGGGCTCATAACTTAAGTAATCTAGAAGGCGCCCGCTGGATCTGTCAACTCATGGGGGTTGATTCTGACGACTTTTATGAGGCCATTGCCTCATTTAAAGGAGCGAGCAAACGTCTAGAACTATTGGTCAACAGACCAGACTTTATCGTCTATAAGGATTTTGCCCATGCGCCCAGTAAAGTAAGTGCGACCATGAGTGCGGTACGCCAGCAGTATCCAAATCACACACTAGTCGCGTGTTTAGAATTACATACTTACAGCAGTCTTTCTCAAGATTTTATCGGACAATACGGTCAAACCCTTGATTTGGCTGATGAGGCCGTAGTATTCTATCAACCCGAAACGCTTGCTCTAAAAAACAGGCCACCCATACCCCCTGAAATGGTTCGATCTGCCTTTAAGCGAGAAGATTTGAAGTTAATTACGGGCTCAAGGGAGCTTTCTACGTATATCGAAGGCCTAAATGATCGGCCCCTTGTATTATTACTGATGAGTAGCGGAAATTACGGAGGACTGGATTTAAACCAAGTTTTCGGATGATTTTTAAATTATCCCTTTTCAATTTATAAAATATCAGTTTCGATCGAATAAAATCATATTGATTTGTAGTAGGCTCTCCAGCTTTAAAACAATCAATTATGATCCGTCCACAAGATTCTATCTGGCAAGAGGGGTTTGAATCATTATCTACCTCAGAACTTATAGCGCTGTTAATTAAAGGAAATGCGCCGCATTGGCAAGCCGAATTACTCGGGGCCCAACTCATGGCTAAAGTTGGACAGAACTTGGCGACTTTGGAGCGCACATCATTAGCGGAGTTAACCGCGATTAAAGGCATCGGTCGTGCAAAGGCCCTTACGATTTTGGCAGCCTTCGAGTTGGGGCGAAGACGCAGGCAAGACTCTCGACGGCTCACCCAAAAAATGGAATCGAGTCGATGTGTGTATGAATTTATGCGGCCGAGTTTAGGGCATTTAGACCATGAAGAATTTTGGGTGCTTTTTCTCAACGCGGCTCATGGTATTGAGGGGATCTCTCAACTCAGTAAAGGAGGGGTAACTTCTACTGTGGTCGATTTGCGGTTGCTCATAAAAAAGGCTTTAGATTACAGAGCTGTGGCCATGATCCTTATTCACAATCACCCGAGCGGTGCTGTAGCGCCCAGTGAATCTGATAAAAAACTAACTAGGCGAATCACTCAAGCCGCACAACAAATGGATTTGAAGGTTTTGGATCATCTTATTGTGGCTGAAAAAGATTATTTTAGCTTCGCTGATGCCCAATTAATCTAATGCATGTTATTGATTTATGTGGTCAAGATTGGTCCGCGTTTAGATTATGTGTTTAAACAAATCTGTGGGCGAATTTTAGGCTTAGAATTTGAATTTACCACGAACCTAGAACATTTCATTGCCCATAATGGGCCTAAAATGTCTTATGGTAAGTCCCCTTTGGGGAATGAATTTTTTGTGCAAAGCCATGACCTCTTATTCAGTCAAGGATTAGAAGACTGGGAAATTCATGTCCGGTCTTGGGAGGAAACGATAGGTTTTTTTGCCACAGGAGAAAGCAGTGTTCTCCCTTTTGACATTTTTGCGGCTTCTTTTTATTTGTTGAGTCGTTATGAAGAATACCTCCCACACGTTAAAGACGAGTTGGGTCGTTTTCCCTACACGGAAAGTTTGGCATGGAAACACAATTTTTTACACCAACCGGTTGTGGATTTATGGGCTTATAAGTTTGGGGCGCATTTGCACAAGGCTTTTCCGGAGCTTGCACAAAACAAAAGGACAATACAAAATATTGTAGTTATTGAGTCAAAGAGACCCTTTGAATTTTTATATCGAGGATTTCTGCGGACTTTGCTCGGTTTTGTTAGTGACCTTTACAAACTCCGCCTTGGCCGGTTAGTCTGGCGCGCTCAAGTTCTTTTGGGATTGCGTAAAGATCCCTATGATACATTTAAATGGATTATTAAACTTTCTAAATCGAGCAAGGCGCGTGTAATCCTGTTTTTTTTACTCGGGGAAGGATATACCTTCAGGGAAACTTTAAAAACAAACCGGCAGGGTTATGTAAACTTAATCAAATTAGTGGCTGATTACTTAGAAATCGGTATGATCCTGTCGTATCACTTTCTTTCGGATTTACCGCGATTAATTAATGAGAAACAGCAACTCGAATCCTATACCCGCCGCGTGTTACAGGCTAGTTTTAATGATCGTCAAAAAGTAAAGCTCCCTGAGGTGTACAGAAATCTTGTTGAAGCGGAGATTGCCCAAGATTACAGCATGTATTATTACAATCAATTTGGATTTCGGGCAGGAACATGTACCTCTTTTTTGTTCTATGATTTGGAATACGAAGTTAAAACCCCTTTAGAACTAATGCCTGTAGTGGGAAAAACTTTGGCACTAAGAGAAAATCCTGTTAGCAACATCGAACAAACCTTTACGAGCTTTTACCAGTCGGTTGAGTCTGTTGGGGGACATTTTATAATGGTCTTTTCAAATCGGGATTTTGAACCGAACAAGGACAATAAAATATGGAGATATTTGTTCTCAGAAAAACTCATTAAGCGTGCAGGGTAAAGTAAAACATATTTTTTTCGATTTGGATCATACCCTTTGGGACTTTGATAAAAATTCAGGTCTCGCTTTTGAGTCTTTATTTGCCAAATATGGTATTGATTTAGAATTGACCACATTTCTCAAAATTTATGAGCCGATAAATTATGACTACTGGGCAAAGTTCCGCGTTGACTTGATCTCAAAAACAGATTTACGACGAGGGAGGCTGAGGGATAGCTTTGCTTATTTTAACATCCATATACCTGATAATCAACTCGATGCCATGGCCGATACTTATATCGAGGAACTCCCAAAGAACAATCATTTGTTCGATGGAGTGATCCACACTTTAGAAGAATTATATCCCAATTATAGTCTGCATATAATTACTAATGGTTTTCATGGTGTTCAGCACAATAAATTGCGGCAGAGCGGTCTCATGGACTACTTCAAGTCCGTGACAACATCCGAAGAGGTAGGGTTAAAGAAGCCTAATCCTGTTATATTTCAAAAGGCCCTTGCAAAAGCGAGCGCAGAACCAAAAGAAAGTTTAATGGTCGGAGATACTTTTGAAGCTGATATTTTAGGCGCGGAGGCTGTCGGCATGTACACCTTGTTTTTTAATTACTGGTCTGTAGATGTGCCTACTCATTATAGTACCATTGGTAATATTCGAGAAATCACACTACATTTGTGATCCCAAACCTGATATGACCTACTATTTTATGAAGCAATTCATTATTAAAGTTATTGCCTTTTCTGTGCTTGTCCTATCCGTAATTTCTTGCGTAAAGGATACCGATTTTGATCAATTTGATCAGACCTTACTCACCCCTGTGGTGGATTTAAATTTGATATTTTGGGAAGTCCAAGCGCCTTCATTCAACAATGCCGGTGGCAGTTTGCCTATTGGGACTGTTCGAGATACTACAGAAATTCGCTTTCTTGATGATCCAGACACTCAAGAGAGTGTCGTTAGAGCTGATTTTCTTTATGAATTTGAGAATACCAGTGATTCTGACTATGATTTGGTGATTGATTTTGTAAGTCTTTCGGGACAAGTAACATACACGCTACAAACAACCATAGAGGCAGGGACACTCAATACACCTTGGCAACAGACTATCCTCGATGAGATTATCGCTCCTGAAGTGAATGACATTACTCAGGCTGGTCTTATTGCTATAAGTGCAACCGCCCAAGGAACCCCTCCTGATCAGGGAAGTCTTAAAATGACATCCAAAGTGCGTTTCTATTTAGAAATTTCTGGTCAATGAGGTATGTCACTTTATTTCTGGTAAGTTGCTTACTGTTTCTAGAACCGGTATTTGGTCAGAACAAGCAATTGATCTATGGTCTAGACGAAGTCCCCCAAAATCTTATGCTTAACCCAGGGGGTATTTCCGAAGGTCGAGCATTTGTTGGGGTTCCCGTGCTTTCTGGGATACATGTTAATGGGGGCTCTTCAGGTTTTTCACTCTTTGATTTAGCGGCCTCAGATGGCCAATTGCCCGCGGAGCGCATTTCAGGTTTGATTCGTGATCTTTCGGATAAGGACTTTATCACAATGACACAACAACTAGAAATTATAAGTGTTGGTTGGCGTAAAAATGAAAAGACATTTTACACTGCTGGAATTTATCAAGAATTTGATTTCATCACTTATTTCCCCAAAGATTGGGCGACTTTGGCTTGGTATGGCAATGCGGACTACCTGGATTACCCATTTAAATTTGATCACATCAGTGCGCGTGCAGACCTATTAAGTGTTTTTCATTTTGGCATCAACAAAAAAATTGATCGTAAATGGACCGTAGGCGGTCGTTTAAAGCTCTATAACAGTATTCTTGCGGGGAGTAGTCTAAATAATCGCGGTAGTTTTACCACGCGTTTGTCGGATGGCGATAGTCAAAATATTTATGCTCAGGATCTGAATAATGCAAACGTAAGTGTTCAGACTTCTGGATTATCCCGATTTGAGGGGAACGTTACGTCTTCAGATATACTTAGCGCCGGACTTTTTGGTGGAGATTTAGGATTAGGAATAGATGTGGGCGCCACCTATCAATATGACGACGCTTGGCGATTTAGCGCGAGTATTTTAGACATAGGCGCTGTGGTCCACGCTGCAGATGTTAAAACTTATCAAGCATCGGGCGGTTATATGCTTGAGGGGATCGAACTTGATTTTCCAGCCCTGTCACAAGGGCAAAATGCCCCACCGTATTATGCGATTTTTGAAAACGAGATTGAAGCCGCAGTGCCTATAGATACTTTATATTCGGCATATACACAGTGGCGTCCGGTTAAAATGAATTTGGCAGCATCCTATGGCTTTGGTCCAACAGCGCCGGGTTCGGTTGCTTGTAATTGTTCGGGTAAAGGCGATGCGTATAAATTAGAAAGTGAAGTCGGGCTGCAATTTTATGCGATCAAAAGACCAAAAGCCATTCAAACGGCCCTGAGCCTATTTTATGTTCGACGTTTGTTGCGTAATTTAACGCTCAAATCAACTTGGACCATGGATGCGCTCTCATGGACAAACCTAGGTTTGGTGGCAGTGAGTGATTTGGGGCCAATTAATGTTTATCTTGCAGCAGATCACTTACTGACCTATTCGAATTTGGCCAAAGCTAGAGGCGCATCAATTCAGTTTGGGATAAATGTAAAATTAGAACGTCGATGAGGTATTTTATAATCAGTGTTATATTGTTTTTAAGCACCACTGCTAGCGATCGTATTGCTGCTCAGGAAGAGCGTCTAAGCGCTTTTGATTATGTTGTCGTTCCCGATCGTTTTGGTTTTCAGTACGAGCGCGATCAATACCAAATTAACTCACTACTTAAATTTTTATTTAATAAACATGGTTTTCATGCATTTTTCCCTTCTGAATTACCTGATGTAAGTCGCTGTGATGGGCTTTACGCAGAAATTGAGCAGGTCAATGGGTTTGTGTGGACTGAGGTGAGCATAAGACTTTTAGATTGCGATGGAATTTTATTTTACCAAACAAAAAGTGGTCGCAGTAAGCTCAAGGATTTTGCTAAGGCCTATAGTGAGGCTGTGCGCATGGCTTTTGAGAGTATAGAAATTTTAGGGGTGCGTCAAGGTCCACTCGAAATCTTACAAAAAGCTGGCGAGGAGATTAATTCTGAGGGGACTATCAAAGCTGATGCTAAGGTCAAGCCAAAGTCAAAAAGCGATCGGCCATTAGGTAATAATTCTTCAGATGGCCTACAAACCGAAGTAAAGCCCCTCAAAAATGAAGCAGTGACGCTTGGTTTAATTCCTGATGTTGCCATGATGAACTTTAAGTCTTTGGAAAATACGTATTTACTGCGCCGTACTCAATTAGGATATCAATGGTATCGCGAAGACAAGCAAGATTTAATATATGAAGGCAAGTTTTTTGTTGTGGAAAAGATGCTTTTTTACGAAGACAAAGACCAAATGCGCTATTTAGCAGAATTTACTCCAGAGGGGGCGCTCATTTTAAATCGGGAAGGTCAAAAAGTAGTTTTTGATAAGGCCAATTAAATCGGATATTTTCCTGACCACATTTTTTGAAATTCTGCAAAGCTCTGTTGTTCCTTGGACCGAGCAGAGGGCATATAAATACTTACTCCTTTTAATTCTTCAGGCAGAAAATTTTGTTGAGCACATCCATTAGGAGCGTCGTGATCGTATTGATAGTCAGCTCCATAACCTAATTCTTTAGTGATTTTGTTTGCCGGATTGCGCAGATGAATTGGAACAGGGAGGTGGGCGGTCTCTTTGGCGAGGTTCATGGCATTATTTATGGCCTGATAAGCGCTATTACTTTTTGGGCTCATGGCTAAATAAAGGATGCATTGGCCCAGAACAATTCGAGCTTCTGGTAAACCGACGGTTTGAATCGCTTGATTCGTTGACTGTGCCATAATTAGTGCTGTCGGATTGGCCAAACCGATATCTTCAGCCGCTGAAATGATAAGTCTTCGGGCTATAAAACTCAATGATTCGCCGCCTATGAGCATTCGTGAAAGCCAATAAAGAGCTGCATTGGGGTCGCTTCCACGTATCGACTTGATCATAGCTGAAGCAATGTCGTAGTGCTGGTCACCGCTTTTATCATAGCGCACCCCTAATTGATCGAATTGTGCCTTAACGTAAGCGTCAGTAATTTCAATATTACTTGATTCATTGGGAATCACCAGCAGTTCGAACGTATTGAGTAATTTTCGCGCATCCCCACCACAACTCTGAATAAGGACTTTAGTTTCTTTTAGGTGGACTGTTTTCCGTTTTAGTTCGGAATCAGTCTGGAGCGCGCGTTGAAGTAATTCTAACAGATCCTCCTCACTTAATGCATTTAGGGTATAGACCTGACAGCGCGACAAAAGGGCAGGAATAACCTCAAAACTGGGCTGTTCAGTGGTGGCGCCAATCAAGGTGACCCAACCTTTCTCTACGGCTCCGAGTAAGGCGTCTTGCTGAGATTTACTGAATCGATGAATCTCATCGATAAATAGGATGGGATTATTCTGTACAAAAAGCCCTGAGCGATCTTTTGCCTTTTGGATTACTTCTCTGACTTTGGCCACACCGCTGTCTATGGCACTTATATTGTAAATCTCACGCTTAGTTTCTTTGGCGAGCAAACCAGCGAGTGTTGTTTTTCCCGTTCCAGGTGGTCCCCAAAGAATCATTGAGGCAATTAAGCCACTATCCAATTGAGGCCTTAATGCACCACTGGGGCCAATCAAATGTTTCTGACCGATATAATCGCCCAAAACAATCGGACGCATTCGTTCTGCCAAAGGTATATTCATACCTTAAAAATACAATATTCACCAAGGATTGCTGAAAAATTGACATAATTTTGATTAAGGCTTATTATTTGTTTGCACTAGGTATGCGGCTAAAAAAAAACATTCCCTTTAACTGGTCGGTCCTGATCGTTCCCATTGCTTTTGTCTTGAGCATGTGGGTGGTATTTTGGATAGAAATACGATTTGGAATCCGTTTTAAGAATTTTGGTATTTTTCCCGGAAGAGTTGAAGGATTATGGGGAATATTCACCGGGCCATGGATTCATTCTGGATTGAGTCATTTGAGTAATAATTCTCTGCCCATGCTGTTTTTACTGGCGGCACTATTTTATTTTTACAAGCCCATTGCCCTGCGTGTTTTTTTGATTGGCTTAATTCTAACCGGGCTGACAACATGGATCATCGGAAGGCCTTCATGGCATATTGGAGCCAGCGGATTAATTTATATGCTGGTGGCTTTTATTTTTTTTAAAGGAATCCAGTCGCGCATTTATCCACTGGTTGCGGTAGCGTTAACGGTAGTCTTTCTTTATGGGGGGTTGTTTTGGTATTTATTCCCACTTGACCCAAAAATATCGTGGGAGGGTCATAGTGCCGGATTTATTATAGGTTTAATACTGGCTTTGTATTATCGCAAACAAGAAAGTCATTTATACGACACTTATATTTGGCAAAATGAGGACTTTGATCCCAATCAAGATGCCTTTATGAGACAATTTGATGAGCGAGGCCAGTTTAATCCAGAATTGCTCGACAATGAAAATAATCTAACACAAGACCCTCAAGGCGCTAAGGCCTTGGATTTAAAAAGCCTTGACAAGCGGGAATCAATGCCTCAAGATGATTCAAAAATTGATGGTAAGGCTGGGATAAAGGTGAGTTACACTTATCGTAGTAATGAGAAAAACTAAAATGTTCTCTGTCGTAAAACTTCGAATAAAATAGCTCCAGCAGCCACAGATACATTCAGAGACTTTGTTTTACCAAGCATAGGTATCGAAATAAGACCGTCTAACAAGCCCAACACTGATTTACTAATGCCTTTGTCTTCGGACCCCATAACGATGGCTACAGGGGCTTTAAAATCAGAATTAAAATAGTTTTCGGTGGCTTTTTCACTGGCCCCGAATACTTTGTACCCTGACCCTTGAAGGTAATATATCGCGTCTTTGACGTGATCGACTTTACATATTGGGACGTTGAACACAGCACCTGCAGAAGTTTTTACTGTATCAGCGTTTACAGGAGCACCACCAGTTTTTTGTATAATTATTCCACTGACACCCGTACATTCCGCAGTCCTTATGATACCGCCAAAATTACGCGCATCCGTGAGTTGATCTAAGACAATAAAAAGACCAGGATTTTCTTTTTCTTCTTGGGCTGAAATAAGCGCTTCTAAAGAGACAAAACTAATAGGGGAGAGGTATGCCACAATCCCTTGGTGATTCGAGCGGGTGAGTTTGTCGAGTTTTACCAGAGGCACGAGATTCACTGGGATATCTCGCTCTGCGGCAATTTTAATTATGGACTCAAAGCGATGTGCTTCGCTACCTTGATGAATAAATATCTTATCGAGTGTGGCTCCAGCCTCTAATGCTTCGAGAACAGGGTAATAGCCAAAAATAAAATCGTCTTTTTTCATATTTCGAATTATAGCCCAAAATTAGAATAAAAAAAAGAGGCTGTCGTCAGACAGCCTC
>RFXU01000090.1 GCA_009921505.1 Flavobacteriaceae bacterium | reverse complement strand
GACGGAGACGGCATAGAAGACGCTAAAGATGAGTGTCCTGAGGTAGCCGGTTCTGCAGACTTTAACGGTTGCCCTGATTCAGATGGTGATGGGGTTGAAGACCGAAAAGACGAATGTCCAAAAAGAAAAGGTCCTATGGAACTCGGCGGATGCCCAGATCGTGATAAAGATGGTGTAGCCGATAAAGATGACGCCTGTCCAACTGAAGCTGGAGATCCTAATTTAGGAGGTTGCCCTGACGCCGATGGCGATGGCGTGGCCGACAAAGATGACGCATGTCCTCAAGAAGTTGGAACCGTTGCCAATGGTGGTTGTCCAGAAATGAGTATCGATGTGATTGAAGAGCTTAATACCTCAACTGCGGCTATTCTATTTGCTTTGGGCAGCAGTGAATTAAACTATGAAGGTAAGGCTGTATTGGATGAAATCGCTCAGGTGCTTAAAGCCTACCCTACAACTTACTTAGAAATTGCAGGACACACTTGTAACATAGATACCTTTACCTTCAATCAAGGTCTTTCAGAGGCCCGTGCAAAAGCGGTACGTCAATATCTTATCACTAAACAAGGCGTGAGTCCTTCAAGACTTACTGCCAAAGGATACGGTGAAAACGAGCCAATTGCAGACAATGCTACTGCAGAAGGTCGTGCTAAAAACAGACGTGTAGAGATTCGCGTAAACGAATAATTTTTCTGAGCACAGAAAAGATAAACCCCGGACTGCGTCCGGGGTTTTTTGCTTGAAATCCACGTGAGAACATGAACAATTTGAAAACACATGACCACAGATCTAAAACGATAAAAGCCGTTCTTTTTGACATGGATGGCGTAATCGTGGACAGCGAACCACTGCATCATAAGGCCTATTATATGATGTTTGATGAGGTTGGCATTATCGTTAGTCCAGAGTTATATGCGTCCTTTACCGGGCAGGCGACTTTAGAGATTTGTGAGACCCTCTGCGCCCATTTTAAATTATCTCAGCGCCCCGAAGAGCTAGTCGCCATCAAAAGGCAGCATTTTAAAACACTGTTTGACCAGGATCCTGATTTCGATTTGATTCCTGGAGTGCTTTCGTTGATTCAAGAATACCACAAAAACGGATTAACCCTCGTTTTGGCCTCATCGGCCTCAATGGAAAATATCAATCGCATCTTTAAGCGCTTTGATTTGGATCAATACTTTATCGCCAAACGCTCTGGAGCCGACTTAGCAGCGTCAAAACCCCACCCTGAAATTTTTGAAAAAGCTGCGCAAGCCTCAGGCTTTAGTCCCGAACAATGTGTCGTTATCGAGGATTCCGAGAATGGAATTACCGCGGCCAAGGCCGCGGGCATCTTTGCCATTGCTTTTGATAGTCCTAATTCCAAAGCACAGGACTACACTAAGGCAGACTTAGTCATTAATTCGTTTGAAGAAATAAAATACGAGCGATTAATACAGCTGAAAAGCTAAATACTCACTAGCCAATCACCGAAACTAGCGCAAAAGCCCTATTGAGCCTTTTTTATCTTTCGGGTAGCGCCATTTTCCTCCCAATACTTGGTGCGGCCTTTTGGCTGTCCTTCTTTGTACTCAGATTCTTGTTTGATTTGGCCGTTGGCATACCATTGACGACTTACCCCGTGCTTTAAGTCATTGACAAAATACTCTTCTGAGCCCAATTGACCAGAAGCATACCACCAGCGGAACGCCCCTTCTTTCTTACCCGCTAAATAATGGCCTTCCATACGCAGTTGTCCGTTATCATAATTCGTAATGACTCGGCCGGTAACCAAATCGCCTGAGTCCTTTAAACGGGCTAAACCTTCTTGGAGCGCTAGGTCGTCGAGTTGCTTGTGATAATAAGTCGATTGGGCATTTAAACCGAAGCCGATAAAGACCAGGATAAGGGTAAGTAGGGAATGTCTAAGATTCATTAGATGAGTTTTTATCTAGAGTCTGCAATTTAGTCAATTAATTGGTCTAGCGAATACGGATTTAATCATTTAAAGACAAGAGCTTTAAGCCGTTATTGATAAGCTGTTCCATTTCTTTGTGGCTGCGCAAAGCTTCCAAAGTGCTCTGCACTTCATTGCGCATCGAGTGGTTTATAGAATTCATGAGCTCTAATAGCTCCAAAAACAACAACCATTCTTTTGGGTATTTGTCCTTGTTTCGCATCCAAAAATCAGATAGGGCCTCGGAACTTAAGGGTGTTTCGGGAGCGTTTTGACGCCACGATCTCAATACGGCATATTCTTTATGCAAAGCCATTTCTGCCTCACTGTATTGGATTTTTTGAGCAGTCACTTCAGATTTTTTATGAATGTTTTTAAAGGACTTATCGTCGGCTGGACCAGCAAAAGCAGAAACCACGCTTTTCCCGACCGCCATGTCATAGACGCCCCAACTCGGATCAAATAAAACTTCATCTTGATAAGTCACCCGGCATTCTCTAAACGTAATGAGCTGAATTTTCCCCCGTATGTCACGCTTTCCGGTTACGATTCGGCCCTGAACACAAACCCCCCCTTCAAAATTCAAAGTCACCTGTTTGCCTTCGACAATTCCGTAAGCTTCCAGGTCTCTTGGGGACATGTCTTCAATAGCTAAATTTGTGCCTTCTAACTTGCCTACGGGAGAACCAAATCCATCGGGATGCTGGTGCGTACCATGACCAATGAGCTCACGTCCTTGCGACGCCAGTGCAGTCGGCCCCGTCGTTTGCAAATAAATCGGAGCGCCTTCAAAATCGATGACTCGTGTGAATACCCCTGAGATTTGAATGCCCGTAGAAAGCTCTGCCGTCCCCATTTTGGTCGACTTGACCAATTTTTTGATACTGGATAATCCGCCGGTGCGCACCGCCATTTTATTGGCAAATTTTTCGAGCACATAACTCAAATGAGCAAAGTCTGGCGTTACATACAAGTGCGGTTGAGCCGCCGTAATATCAAAACTCACCTCAGCGGCATCGATTGTGTAGGGGCGTTTTTGGACCGCCTCTGCCAGACAATCTTTACTCTCCTCTATAGAAGACAAAAGACCGGCGCCATAAATTTTTGGATTTTCTAAACTTCCGATTAACCCATACTCAACGGTCCACCAATGAAGGTTTCTGATTTTGGCCATCTCCGAAAGTTCCTGAACATTGTTTTGAACTTCTTCAACCTCTTTGGTGGCTTGATCAATCTCTTGTTGGGTTGAATTCGGATTCTCTTTTAATATGGATAATTTGCGAATGGCCTCGTAAATCAAATCATCATCGGGGGAAGAAATTGCTTTGCTCCCGAGCTCTCCAAATCGACGCAGGTATTCCGCGTATTCGGGATTTGCAATGATTGGCGCGTGCCCTGCCGCCTCATGAATAATATCCGGAGCTGGGGTATATCCGATATGATCAATGGTCCTGATCTCGGAAGAAATCACCAAAACATTGTGCGCTTGAAACTCCATAAAAGCATTGGGTGGAATAAATCCATCCACGGCAACAGCCGCCCAACCAATATCCTTTAAAATGCGATTCATCCCTTCCATATGAGGGATTTCATCCACGGTTATTCCGGTAAGACCCAGTCCCTCTATGTAGGATTCGTGGGCAACTTTCTTTAAATAATCCACGTTCAATCGCATCACATAACGCCAAACCGCTTGATTTTGCGCAGTGTATTCACTGTAGGGTTGCTTGACGATAAATGGGTGCAAATTCTCTGGTAACTTGGCCGTCACCTCATTGAATTCGATTTGATTTGCTGCTGCAGTCATAGAATGCTATGGCTTTAATTTACGATTAAATCAGCCTGCTGTGTTTTCCATGATAAAGATAAGGGTTTAGCCCATTAAAATAGCCATGGAAAAACAAAACACACCACACAGCACCAAAGAGCATAGACGGGCAAATACCCCGCAATGGCCTGTTCTACCTTATCTTTTGATTCAGTTTTTTGAAAAGTTTGCCAAAGTGCTAATGCCACTTTAAATAGATGAATCCAAATCAAAACATTGGCTCCAAAAACGGCGATACGATTCGGGGTAAGGCCCATTTCTAGAAGGCGCCAAACTACAGACGACAAGGCGATGGTGTTGTCCAATAGGGTAATGGCCGATAGAAAAAATAAAAGGCCCAACTGAAGCCGGTTGGTCCTGGAATGATTCAGGGTGCTGATCGAGAAAAGAATCAGCGCCATAACCACGATGAGTACCCCGTTCAACACCAAAAGGACTTGGCGGTCCTGATAAGTCGCTTGCTGCGTCAAAAATAACCCCAGGGTAAAGGTGGATAAAACAAACAACACCAGTGGCGTGAAAATTTTGGCCACCAGTGGCGAAATTTGCTTAACCAATTTAGGATTTAAAATAAGCAGAAATGTCGCCGTTAACGGAACGGCCGGGGCACCCCAAGTTATTATGTTTGTCACATGAGCCTCCGTGACTTTAATTCCAATGAGCTCGTACAAGGCAAAGGTCATGAGCATGGTAATCAGCCCGGCCATACCCAAAACTGCACTGAGCACCAAAAGATCACCATTATGGCGTAAAAAGTTCAGGCGCTCTTGGTACATTCGCCAATTAGGGCCTAAATAAATTAGTCCATACAAAACCCAATAGAATATTGGTAAATGAATAGCTATAAGAAACAATACGTCATCGCTCATTATTGGGCCGAAGCCATTAATAAAAACTGTGGCTCCCAGAAAGGTCAATAGAGCCCCGATGAGGTGTTTAATCGCTGTTTTTTTCAATGCAGCGAACAAGATCGCCAGCCAAGGAAAAAGCGCTAAACCAATATTTTTTTGCAAATATGTGTCTATATGCCAGCCCCATAGCATAGGGAGTTTGATGACCAGGCCAGCCATAGAAATGCAGAGCAAAAGCACGATCCAGTGCTTTGGATGTCCCCAAGTCATGTTTGCATTTATTGAGCGTGTTTACAACTGAAATTTAATAAACTTATCTCAATCCGTTGATGTCATAGCGATCAAAAAAATCCCAAAGAGTTTGATTTAAACTAAATCCTAATGTGCCTTGATCAAACCAATAATGCTCCCCTTGAATCACACGATATAAATCTAAAGAGACCTCATTGAGCCCAGGACCATAAGTTTCGTACTCTACAAGTCTAGTGCCACTAGAAAATGTTTGGGTCTGTGAGGGTGTTTGGCCCAATTCATTAAATTCTGCCCAATAATTCACGGCATATGGTATAGAAGACCATTCAGAATTACCTTGATAAGGCAAAACTTCATCATTGGTTCCATGAAAAATGATGACCGGTATGGGGTGGGTCGGCGCACAAACCTCCGGCCAGTCTAGCATGTTTCCAGAAATCGACCCTATAGCCGCAATCCTATCGCTGAGTGCACAAGCCAATGCGTAACTCATCATGCCCCCATTTGAGTAACCACAAACGTAAACTCGCTCTAAATCTACATTGTAATTGCTACTTATTTCATCAATTAATGACGAGAAAAAATCAATGTCCTCGGCGTCACTTTTGTTATCAGGCCCAGACAAAAAGGAATTCCAATGGGGACTACCTTCCAGGCAGCTGCCTTGAGGGTAGATCAAAATAAACCCTTCTTGATCAGAGAGGATTCGCATATCGGCATACGCCAAATGATCCATAGCATAGCCACCATAACCGTGTAAATTAAAGACGATCGGTGCTGGCACTGAGTTATCGTAGTTTTCAGGGACGTGGATAAGATATTCTCTATTAAGCCCATTATGATTGAGAATCATCGCGCCCTGATTATCGCCGCATTGCGCATCAGGGTTCTTATTGTCTAATTCACATGAAAATACCAGAAACAACAAAGGGGTGATCATCACCCCTTTGATAATTCCATTTAATTTAGCATTCGTCGTCATTAAAGATTTAAAAGGCCTTTGTGTCATCTAAAAATAGTAAACTTTCACAAGAGTTATTTTTAATCGATTAGATGGAATTAATTACTGTTGTGTTTATTGGTAGGTTTTAAGCCGTTCTACAATGAAATCTTGTATCTGAACAGCTTCGCCGCGGTCCTCTATATACTTATTAAACGCTTTTGATTGAGTGGTTTGCAATTGCTGATATAAACTCATATGGTCGTTTATGTCTTCGCCCGCTACGAGCGCCCAATGAGTCGCTCCATTTGGTTTATTCACGTCGTATGTGCCAAAGGCCACAGTTCGACCATCAAATGCTCCATTTGAATTGTTTACGAGTTCTGCTTGGGCAGCTGCAAATGCTTTAGGATTAGCGGCTTTTATATCCCAAATATGTATCGTTGGATATTTTTCGGTATCTCCTGGGTGAAGATTCATGATTCTTCCCGCTCTGGCTGAGCCCCATGATTCTACATGATTTCTAACGCCGCGCCAAAAAGCATCTCCTTCAGCCTCAGAAGGCTTAGTTACCCATCCGCCGTTGTCTAACTCCCAAAGAAATACTATTCGATGGGTTCTTCCATCCTCTCGACCGTGACGCAATCGCTCAAGAAATACGCCCCCCGATTTTTGCTCACGCTCTCCAAAAAACTCATCAAAGAGCTCTGCGATTTTGTCTTGTGAATTCTCTTTGGCTGTAATTTCTACAAAATTAAAGGCCATTTGCTGGGCATTCAAAACCCCTGCGGTTAGGAAAACAAGAACACAAAATAAATTTTTCATAATGATTGTTTTAAAGGTTAGGTTGTTGTCTTTGTAATGCTTGTAGCTTATGTGAGCCTTGTTAAGCACCCAATAGTCATCAAGATCGAGGACAATCTGCGCCCTGCACTGCTTTAAGTTGTTCTTCGTTTCAGCAACAGCCTCAACAGACCTTGTGTCAAACACCCTGCTCACCACAAATATATCTGTGTTGTAAAAGCCCTCCTCGGCTATCTTCTCAAACCCTGTGTAGTTGACAAATTGAAAGTCTGTGCTATTCTCTTCAAGGTATGAATTTGGCATATTTAAGCGATACAGTGCGCTTCCAGACTCCTCTTGGGTGTATATAGTGGAAACAACAATTGGCTTTCTCATATTGCTTCTTTATGCATTTAAATGATAAGTCTTAGTGTCATCTGCAATCTTGTCTATTATATAATCCAGAACGCTGTCTTCAAATAATACTGTCATAGGAAACCATGCATAGACATCATCTCTCCTGTTCCTTGTTGTTAGCTTATATGGGACTATCTTACCGGAACTTATCGTTGGGGTGTCATCAGGCTTTATCTCCATCTTTATTCTTTGGTGTAGACTCTCTCTATTCACCACTGCCCAGATGTCATTAAACTCATATGCTATTTTATCGGCACCACCAACTCCCCATCCTTTTGTTCCTGATACGTTGATGAATTCAAACACAGAGTATTTATCCTCCACACTGCTGTCGCATCTTGAACTCCTTTTTGCTTTTATGTCTATTTTAACTCCATCAATGCTCACATCCCAATGTTCTGTTCTATCCTGCATATAGGATGCCTTTATGAATGTAGATGGCAGCCCTCTGCACAAGATGTAATCACTAACGAACCTGGTTTCCGCTAATGCCCCTAAGACTTGTTGGTTTCTTATATTCATTTGAACTAAATTGCATTTCTCTCCACTCTTTAACGGCATCACGCATAAACGTAAGCTCTCTCTTCACCTCCATTATATAATCTGTGCAACGTTTCCGGGCGTATATCTCATCGACTATCGGATCCCCATTTTTATCGTGAAGGTCTTCGTACAACCTTGCTGTTGAGTCGTATATATTATTGGTGGCTGATGAGAAGTATTTAGACAGCTCCCTTTTCATGGGTTATGTGTTTTTGTAGTATATCCACAACTTGATCAACCTGCTTTTGGTTTTTTGGCATAAAGACCATATAGTCAGACATATTATTGATGTAAAGATAGTGGATAAACAACTTCCATCGTATGTTAAATGAATGATTGCTTAATATAAACCCCTTTGTTTCAATGATAAACTTATGCTTTACAGATACGAAATCTGGTGTATATGAAATTGGGAGTTGAAGGCTGCCTGTCCTATCCTTCATCAGCGTACTCTTGGCTGTTGTCTTATAGTACAATCCTTTGTACTTAAAGCTATCTAAAAGTTGATATGAAACACCTTCGTACTGGTAGTCAATGTTCAGTTCATCTAACTTTCTAGCGCAGTACGACTCTAATTTTGACTTGTACCTCCCATCGCCTACATAGCTTCCTATAGATGACTTCCCCTTTCTTCTCCCCCCTTTGGGGGTTGAGGATCTGATTATTTTCTTTGCCATTTTAGTCAGGACTCAAACCTGTAAACTCCCGCACTTCTGCGTTTTCTGTTTGGGTTTGGAGGGATTGGATAAACTCACCAAAACTTCCTTTATCTTCTCCCATAAATTG
>RFXU01000089.1 GCA_009921505.1 Flavobacteriaceae bacterium | reverse complement strand
AAATTCCATTTGAAATTATTTGAATTGATCCATAATGAACTCCAGCATTTTTGGTAGATAAAGCCAGGTCATTGAATAGTAAATTCTGGTAACTCGAAGTGGTAATACTTAAATCACTAGATGGACTACAAACAATGTCAATATATCCCTCTTCCTTTCCAGGAATTATGTTTGTAGAATTTTTGTTTATAAATTCTGTATTAACAAAATAGTTACAGTCTTGATATTCTGAGTTGCCCCGCTTGATACGACCTTTGTTGTTTTGAAAGTATACGTTTGATGCACCAAAACCTTCAGGAACAAAACTATCTCCCTGTGGAGCCATCACTGAAAATGAGATTCCACCACCCGATCCATCAGTATAGTTTTTACTGATTTTAATATATTTTCCATCCAGCTCGAATGGCAACGATTGATCATTCGGCAGAGCCTGAACATAATCATTTCTTTCAAAGTCTCCAGTTATCACTCCCGCAACAGAACCCAATTTCTCAAAAGCCCTACTACCCAAAGAAGCTATATTTATAGCATTTATAATTAAATCATAATCTCCAAGATTTTTTATGTACAATCTTTTTCTAAATATTTCATTATTTTGTATCGGCTCTCCAACATTTTCTTCGGACATAACAAACGGATTAAGAAATGCAATCTCTGCATCTTGCAGTGGCGGAGGAGCACTTTGATTATCGTATTGTTGAGCCGTATAATTGAATGGATATTGTTCGAATCGCGCGCTTATGCTATGATTGTTTTTGTAGTTGTATGTGTGACTCCATTCTTGACACACAAAGTTTTTTGGTTTTTCGTATGGAGCGGGAGCAGAAAACAAAAATGGAATACAGCCATAATGATGTTCAAGAAAGTGAAGAATCGCATATGCTTCGGCATCATTTCTATTATTGAATTGTAGATCAAGATTCAATAAACTTTCATTTATTCCGTCTCGATAAATTTGAGTATATCCTGCGCCAATAGACAATTCCTGCAGTCTTGGTTTTTCAGATATATTTAATCCAACAGATGGTTTCCAGAAAAATTCGCGCGTCCAATATTGAGTGTGGATATCTTTAAAATTTCCATTCTCACGAGTCCAAGAAGTTTGTGCTTCAATTGGTTTCTTACCGGCCGCACTAGAATCGCTGTGCCAATAATAATATCTATGATTTTCGGGCGAAAACACAACATCATTTTTTTCATAAAACATATCATCAAGATAATCATCCGCTTTATTGGTAAACAATTGCTCAGATTTTCTCAACAAAGAAGTATCCAAATTGCGCAATCTTACATTAATATCATTACTATTTTCAAAATTTAAATTGTGACTCCAATCACTACAATAAAATGTTTTTGTTTGAACTTCATTCGAATCATACGGATGAAATGTTGCATTTCCATCCCATCTAAATCCAGAAATACCAAGCGTATATTGTAAGTTCGGCGAGCTTTTATCTTTTTCGTGTTGACCTTGATGATTTTCGAGAAAGTGAACAATTGCATTTGCTTCCCGATTGGTGCGATTTTTGAATTTTAAATCCACCTCAAAGGTTAAACTGTTTATGTTTTTTGGTTGAAGAATATAATACCCATTGCCGTATTCATATTTATAGTTACTAGCTTTGAATGAAACGGTGCTACCATAATCTGCATCAAAGAAAAATAAATCTCTACTCCACAATGCATCACTTTCTTCGGGCGCAAGATTAATCTCGGACAAAGTCATTGTTTTAAACTCGGCGGGCTCAAAATCCTGTATCTCAGAATCGCCCAAGCCAACAACATTCATGGCCGCACCAGTTAATGTTGGATCATTATTCAATGAAGTTATTCCGGTCTCAACTGATAGTATTTTATACAACCCATCATTATCACCAGTTGATCCTTCAAGGTTTACTATTTGTCCAGCTTGAAAATTTGCGCCCAAACTATTTATTTGATTGTATGTATCAAGAATATAATGACTTGGCCCCTCACTTGTATATGGCCCATCAGGAATCAAAGATAATCTATTTGATGCTTCAATAATTGCGCCGCCACCAAATGCCATATCTTCTCGCGCATAATAAAATAATCCATCTCCTGTGTTGTATACAAAATCAAATTTTTGATAACTTACGCCAGTTTGATATACCCCACTATAATTGGATATGTTGGTCAAACTTTGTGTTTGAAATATTTCGTCGAGGTCAGACATTACTTGATTATTTGCTTGATGGTTATTGAGCTTTTTGCGTAATCACCCTCACTTATCGAGCTCGATTGCGACTGTATTTTTCCAACCACCGGAAAGCGCGCAATTTTGTTTCCTTGCAGATCATATAAAAATGCCTCAACTTCTGAGTCAGCAATGCTTTCTGGAGAAGTTAACGCTTGACGATCGCCGTATGCATTCAACAATGGAATCATTTCATTGCTTTCAATATTCATTTCGGCCTCAATATTCTCAACGCTTACTCGGGCAGGCACAACTCCATTTGCATTTGTGTTTGTGGAGGTGTGTTCGGCGGCGCGTATAGTATTATATATTTTTCTGCCCACTATGATATTATATTTTAAAGATGATATTTCAAACTGTCGTTGTGTCGCAACATCAATATCTGTGCCGCTCGCTTCCATTCTTCCAAATGACTTCATGGCATGAGCAAAATCAACTGTGTCTTTATGAAATCTTCTATCAATTGTTCTATTTATTGAACCATATATATCATATGTTGCACTTGCTTGTATAACCTGCAATGGACTCAAACTAAAACTAAAAGATGTAAGATACATATTATCAAATCTATAACGACCAACCACATTTTGATTGATCGGCTGCTCGCTCATTCCATTCTTTATTTCAAACATTCTATCAATTGAATTTGGCGAACCATCCTGCGCAAATGTTTCAGCAGATATATAAAATGATATATCAAGTTGACCTTTTAGATTTTGTGTTGGTGCGAAATTTATAAATTCAGTTTTTGCGCCAGCTATTGATGCATCGTAATCACCATATACTCTTTCTGGCTCAAGTGTTGGCGCGATAGACAAATTTGCGCTTTGTACTGCCAGATCTTTTCCTCCCAAAGAAATCTTTCCATCCTCAAATCTTAAAAACGGTCCACTCATCACAAATCATTGTGTCTTGATTCGTATCCTTTGTAGGTTAAAGATATACTAACTTCTCCCTCAATACTACTATTCACACTCTCACTAATCAAACGAACATTTTTACCAACAAAACTATTTATTATTGTTGTTGGATCTTGTGCATCATAAATTTCTATACTCACATCACTCTTTGGCGCAGCTTGCAATCGATCTTTTATTTCGCGAATTTCATAAGTATCAGCAATGATAGTAAAATTTATATCAACTTCTATTGGATATTGTGTGTCAACTTGAACTGGATCCAAATTGGGAGACGTTATCTGTCCATCATCCCAATCTTGTGCAGTTCCTTTTGGTAGCGCATAAATAGGAGATAAATTTATTGCCCTACTATAACTAAAATCACTAATCGCATCAATTTCAAAATCACTCACTATAACACGCATACTTGCCTGATCAGGATATCGTATTGGTGGATGCGTTTTTGTTGCAGTCGCAACACTCACATCTTTACCCAAACTTCCATATACCGTCAGATCAACTTGTATGTCCGGAATTTCACCCACACTACAATTCACACTGTATCTTGAAACACGACCTTTTGTGAAACCAAATCCCTTTGTATCATTGTCGTACAGTATTGCGCCAGTAAATTGTTGTTCATCTAGAATGTATTGTCCCAATGAATTTGTTTCCAACAATGGATCTGTGCCAACCATTTTTCTGTTGATGCTAAAATTTCCTTCTAGCGGAGCATTTACCAACGCATCAATAAATCCTACACCAGCAACACGTATCGGTTTTTCACTTATACCATAACTACCATCAACAGTTTGTACTCCAAGAAGTTCGTATCCATGAACTATCACTTTTTGTTCGTAATTTGAATAGCTCATGACTTTTCATCGAGTAGTCCTCCAGGACGTTGCTCTTCCACAATCACTGCCACAACTTGTTGCTTTATTCTATCTGCAAGTGCAGCGCTGCTTTGTTCATCATTTGAACGATCGGCAGAATTTTGTCCGCCAGAATCTTGGTTGCTTTGTTGAGCTTTACCGCGCTCCATGTTTATGGAAATGTTGATATTGTTTGTGTTGCCGCCAGTTGATCCAGTTTCACTTGAACCTGCGATTTCGCTGACTGCCCCACCATCATTGAATTTTCCTGCATTGATGCGGTCAAGCATGGGTCGCCCAATTTGACGGGCACTGCTTGCGCGAATAACATATTCTCCTTCACTGAGCATGGCAGGTATTTGGTCGATGCCAGATTTTCCTGCGATGTGGCCACCACTTGCGTATTTACGGATAGGACCCCCGAGATAGTTTCCTATTCGTAAGCTGCTTTCGGTGCCAGGTACAATTCCCCCACTACCAGCGGGAGGGCCCGAACCACCTAAATTTAAATTTCCAACTCCATAACTTATACCTGCGCTTAAAGCAGTACCTAAAAGTTGTTTCCATAATGCTTTTTTCTTGGCTTTTTTTGCGGCAGCAGCTTGACGCTGGCGCTCTTCTTCCGCGAGTATTCCAAGTAAAGATTCACGATCTTCTCCAAGTCCAACATTCCCAGATTGACTATAAAAGAATCCACTCATTGCTCGACTTTGATACGCTCGGCCAGATGCATATCCTCGTCCACCACCAAAATTCGCAGCAAGAGCAGAGCCAGTCGCACCGCCATTGCTAAATCCAGGAATACTTCCACCTGCATTCATTCCATGCATAAATGCGCCACCGTATTTATTTACTGCATCGCGACCCATCACATATTCGCCGTTGGTTACCATAGCTGGTACGCCGCCACCGCGACTATAATTACGTATAGCTCCGCCTCTGTATTTATTTATTCCCGGCATTGGAATAGCTCCTACAATTTGATTGGCTGCAGCAGTAAGGTATGCATTTTGAATAGCCTGCAAAAAGTTCATTGCTACTCCTTGTAATACATCGCCAAGATCCTCAGCTTGATTGATTGCGGCCCTCATACCAGAAACCAAACCATCTCTAAAATTAGTTGCAACGATGCCTCCGAGTTGATGATCTAATTCTGCAGCATTGTCGCGCATTTTTGTTTGTTCTGCGGCGAATCCATATTGGAACGCCTTTGGTCCAACCCTTTGCCTTAGTAAAGTATCTTCTATTTCTTTTTGATTTATTAATTCTTGAAGGCTTAATTCCAAACTTTTTCGAGCTTCATCATTTTTAATTCTTAAGGCCTCTTTACTTGATTCTATAATATCTTTAACAGCTTGTTCGGTATTAGATAATTTTCCTGCTTTTTCAATCAATTTCTCCATTTCCTCTAAAGACATTTTACCAATTTCTTTTTCATCGATATTTAATCTTTTTAAAGCTTGAGTAAATTCTGGTTTTTTAAGCTGGTTAATTAATCCAATTTGTGCCTGACCAGTATTCTTGGTTACAGCTTGGGCATATTTTTGATTTATTGAAACAGCAGACTTCTGAAAGTTCAATTCATTTTTTTCTGCGCGAGACATAAATTGCCCCATTGTTTTTTCCCTAAACTGATACTTGTTCGAAATTGACGCAAAGGACTTATTTACATTATGCATCTTGTCATTAAAGTCATCCTGTGCAGATAAAATAGCGTTTTGAAGATTTATTTGTCGTATAACTCCTTGAGCGTATTGCAAATTTGCTACAGTAGCCTCAGAAAAAGAATCTGCAAAAAGCTTTGTCACAGTATCAAGCTGGTCTTGGTCTAAATCAGGAAGTTTCTTTAAAATTTCTTCTCCAGTTAGTTTGGTTGCCCCAAAAACCTCGGCAAATTTTTTATCTGCAAATTCCGAACTTTCTTGACCCTTAAACATGGAAGCTATCAATGCTCTCTGAGCTTTTTGTCTTTCCTCCTGAGCTCCCGCACCTCCAGCAGCGGTTAAAGGTGGAGACGCTAATATATCTATAGCTTGAAGAGTTGCAGGGCCTCCTGCTTTTCTGTCCATGGCGACCCCACTGACAGAACTAACAAGACCCTTTGTGTGAGCAGTTTTATTTAATGTTAATTGATTGCTTGGAGCAATATCTCCAGTTATAAAACCTTGTAAAGCTTTGGCTTCACCCTGAGAAAGTTTTGGGGCTGCAGGGGCCTGCTTATTTACCTGAGGCGAAGAGATTATTTTCGCCATTGAATTACTATAAGCTTCAAATTCACTCGCTAGAGCGTTAGTATTAAGCAAATCAAAAGCCCTACCATACGTAAGCCCTTTGTTTGCTAAGCTCGTACCCTTAAATTTTTGACCAAAGCTTGAACCAACCACACTGCCGGCACCAATTCCTGATACAGATAATATGCTGTTTACTAGCGCAGACCCAAATTCCTGTCTTTGTTTTTGCTTTAATTCGTCAGCAGCTTTTTTCTCGGCATCTGCTTTTTCATTTATGGCGTCAGTTGCAGCATTAACTGCAGTCACCATTCCTGCTATTGCCCCCAGTACACCTCCTATAAGTGCTCCCCCAGGAACAGGCATCATACCCCCCACTACTGCGCCAGAAGAAGCTCCAGATATCATAGTAGATAACCCAGAACCAAAAGAGCCAGGTTCGTTAGATCCAGGAATAAAACCTGTTAGCATTGGCAGTGCGGACATTATCCCAACTCCCCTCATCCCCCTCATCAACCCACCCAAACCACCTTTTTGCATTGCAGCCGCAGCACCCGCTGCTTGTGCGGCTGTATTTGCGGCAGTAGCGGCTGTATTTGTTTGCGAAGCCACAGTATTAGCTTGTTTGGATACTGTATTCTTGGACAGAGAATTAGTATTTTTTTGTTTCTCTGTTGTATTTTGCTTTGATATTATATCTGCTTTTTTGAGCCCTTGATTAGTTAATCCAATTTGCTTCCCATTTATTTTAAAGCTTTCTATAATTTTTTGAACTTCCTGTCGATATTCAGTTTCATCAACAATCGATGAATCGATACTAGAAATTTTCTTGTTGATAGAATCAAGCAATTTAGCATTTGCTCTTTTAAAGTTTCCGCCAATATCTCCAGCAGTAAATGCATAATTCGGCACAAATCCATTTGCGCCAAACACATCGCGCAAACCGTTTGGTTCATCATATGTATTGGTTACGCCAAGGCCGAGGGGGTTGCCCTTGCTCATGAGCGCACCGTGCGATCCTACTCGAATTTGTGACACAGGAACACCTGCAGCTTTTTCGCGACCTATTGCATCTGATAGTGGATCGGCGAAGTTGGGGATGTAACCGCCTGCCGCGTTTTTTAATTGTTTTATGAGACTCGGTTTGCTAAATCTGCCTTTCACCGACGACGGTATAAATTTTGCCTCTTTAAGCGCTTTTATTTGGTCTGGGTCATTACTATTAAATGGCCGCTCTTTTCCTTGAACCATAACCGTTAAGGCGCCATTTTTACTAGACAATATTCCCTTGTTTAGATCAGATGTGTGGCTCAAGTTGGGAGCTCCAGATTTTCCAAACCTTACATCATATATTTTTCTAGCGAATAGTTTAGCATTTTTTGTCGCTGTATTGATTTTTGCCTCGGCACCCTTTTTTCCTTTGCTTTTAGGAACACCAAACAATTCATACAATTTTTTATTTTTTGGCAAATCAATTCTTGCAGCATTATCTTTAGTTATATTATCTCCTTCACCAATTCCACGTATGATACTTTTAGCGATTGCTTCAAATATATGACCAGACACAACCGCCATTTTGCTTTTTGGCAAATCAGTGTTAATGTTTGATTTATCCATAGCAAAACTTTCATCCAAAGATAAACTATTTAAAATTTGATTAGTAACCTCAAATCCCTTATTTTGAAGTTTTTCATTTATTTGATCTTCAAATTTTTTTGATCCTCTTTTTTTATCTGATTCATCTAAGGTGTAAAAATCAAAATTAACCTTAGCTCCCTTACCTTGACCGGAATTACCGGTCTTTTTTCCTTTAGCAGCATGAATATCTGTAAATCCTTTTGGCGGAGATCCATCACCCTTAGCTTGGAAAACCCCACTGTCTCCAGTGCCAGGAACAACATAATAATAGTTTCCAATTTGATCTGAACCCCTAGAGGCAGCAAGGCCAATATAATCGGAAGAATTTTGATTAATACCATATTGAATTCTTCCTTGTTTGGCTGTAAGAGCAGAAGTTCTCGTTTTAATTTTCTTGAAATTTGGTACATATCCCCCTGCAGCATATGGATCGAATCCATGTATATCGCCAAATGCTTGTTGATAATTTTTTCCAGCTTTGCTGGATTG
>RFXU01000088.1 GCA_009921505.1 Flavobacteriaceae bacterium | reverse complement strand
TGACATAATCCACTCCAAGCGCTACTGATTCGAGGGTGTGCCTGCGGGGCGAGGGGTCGAAAAACTCAGTGGTTTTGACGAACTCGTAAAAAATACCTGAGTCCAGCTGTAACAACAGGCCCGTATCCTCTTGACGATCTTGAAAGGCAAAAAAGCCTTCCGAGGCCGGGTATAGTTCTATGCTGTCTGTTCTGCGGCCGATAAGTTGTTCGAACTTTTGTCGATAAGGCTCAAAATTCACCCCGCCATAGACAAACAAACTAAAGTTAGGAAAAAGCTCGCCTACGGGTTTGCCTGTAGTCTTGATTAGTTTTTCAAAATACATTTGAACCCAAGAGGGAATCCCGCTGATTAATGCCATGTCCTCTTTCTTGGTTTCTTGTACGATCGCCTCTACTTTGGTCTCCCAGTCCTCTATGCAATTTACTTCCCAAGACGGCATTCTATTGCGTTGTAAATAACCGGGGACATAATGCGCTACAATGCCTGAAAGACGCCCCAATTGAACGCCATTTTTTTCTGTCAACACCGGTGAGCCTTGAAGAAAAATCATTTTGCGGGAGACAAAGCCCGCGTTTTTGGTTTGATGAATGTAAAGCAGTAGAGCGTTTTTTGCATTTTCAATGTGGTGCGGCATCGACGCTTTGGTAATCGGTATGTATTTCGCCCCAGAAGTTGTCCCGCTTGTTTTGGCGTAATACAATGGTTTTCCTGGCCAAAGAATGTCTGAGGCTCCTTCAACCATTTGATCCACATAAGGTCTTAAGGCCTCGTAATCCCGTATGGGTACTTGAGCCACAAAATCCTTATGGCTATGAATTTGTGAAAAATTGTGGTCTTTCCCGAATTTGGTGTCTTTGGCCCCTTGAATCAGCCCTTTAAATACTTTTTGTTGGGTTTTAATAGGATCATTGGCCCAGCGCTCAATTTTCCTTGCCGCAATTGCGGCGAGTCTCTTGGCAAAAAAAGCTTTTATTCCCATTAATTAAAATCAATAAAATTTGTTGGATTGATCGGGTAGCCTTCACTCCACAATTCAAAATGTAAATGTGGCCCTGTTGTTAAAGCGCCCGTATTTCCTGATGCGGCAATGACCTCGCCTGATTTCACCAAATCTCCTTGCGCCACCGAAATAGAGGCATTGTGTTTATACACGGAAATCAAATTATCCTGATGCCGCAGCACCACAACATATCCTGTGTCAGCGGTCCATTCTGCCAAAATAACCGTGCCGTCAGCAGTCGCTTTCACCGGGGTGTTTTTAACCGTAGCAATATCTATGGCAAAATGCTTTTCTTCGGGATTATAGGTCCCTGTAATAACTCCCGAAACTGGTGGGAAAAGCACAAAATCTTGACCAGATTCATCGCTTAAGGGATTGTATTTGTCTTCTTGTTGTACGCGTTCACGCAATAGGGAGTCTTCTTTAGAGGCCGCCAGGAGCTGAGCGTCGACCTCTCGAGCGACCGCTTCGATGATCGAATCTTTGTTTAGGGCTGAGGGTTTTAAATTACCTGTCAACACTTCACGAATGGATTGAAGGTAAGTGTCATTGGCCACTAATCGCTGTTGAAGAGAATCCGTGAGTTCGCTCAGACTCGCCGCTTGTTTGATCAGCTTTGTTGACGCGTACCCAGGAATGTATTCGCGCAAGGGGGTTAATGCAATGAGCAGTGTTGTGCCCAAGATTAAGCCCAAAGCGGAAAACACGGTGATCACAAAAACATTAAGCCTGTTGAGCCTAAATGAAAAACGCTCTTCAAAAGTGTCTTCGTTCAGCACTAAAAGTCGGTACTTGTGTACCAACCTTTTTCTAAAACTTTTTTTGCCTGAAGTCTTACGGGCCATGTGTTAAGGCTTATAAAAACAAATGTACGCGGATTCTCTGAAACTTAATGTCAAAACGCCGTATGTTAGTATTTCTTGTTACATTTGCTAATAAATTCTTACTCCATGACTGCACAAATTTTGCCCTTAGTAATCGGTGCCCCACAAATTATCTTAATCGTGGTGGTTGTATTGTTATTGTTTGGTGGAAAGAAAATCCCTGAACTCATGCGTGGATTGGGCAGTGGAATTAAGGAATTTAAAGACGCTTCTAAAGAAGATAAGTCTGAGAAATCCGAAGACAGCAAATAATCCCTTATTTGCCTGAGCGCAGCGCTTAAACGCGCCTTTTATTTAATTTTATTCTTTTTCGCTTTGACTTCTCTAAGGGGTAAAATCCCTGTGTATTGAAGTCCGCGGTGGGTTACTTTTCTGGTGCCTCAACGAATTTAATGGTCCGTATTATTGACTCGAGCTCAAACTGCAAATCTCTTTTTGCCATAGACGGGGCATAACTAAAGCCCTCGACAATTAAGTATTGTTCATTGACCGTGTCTTTGATGGCCATATTCAAATAAGGCCCTCCCATAAACGCATCACTCAAGGTCCAAATACCACGGGAAACTATGGCCTCACGCCCTTGGATCACTTCCATACTAACTTCCGGAACGTACGTGGTGTCTGTAATAAATCGAGAGTCGTCTTCAACCGGCAATAAGCGTGCGCCGACCGCGTCTCTAATATGACGAATATACTGTCCTGGGTACTCCGCTTGCGGAGGAATCATGCTCAACGGTGCTGTATAGATGAGAATATTCGTGGTTCCACTAGAGACCAAGTCTTTTCTTAGCCAATGATAGTCCTTAGAGGAGGCCGCTGTGCGGTAGGCTGAGGGCATTTGGAATTCGATGCCAAAGTCCTGGGCTAATCCCTCTGGAATTTTTGGAGAAATTTGTGTGCGCCGTTGTCTCTCTTTCAGTTCAAAGGCTTTCATCTGAGCAATCCACTGAGTTTTTTGGGTGTGTACCATAGCAATTAGCGATTCTTGAGTACGCCCCTGGGCTACAGCCATAAGTTGCGGCTGTGCAAAAGCGTTGGTTTTAAGACCAGATGTGTCTTGATCTGCTAATGACAAGGATAGAATTAAGCGAGAGCTTCGGGCAAAATCTGTAAAGTGCTCTGGGGCCAAATGACTTAAGCTAAATATAGGCTCCATTTGTGGCAGGCCTGGTGTGGGGGCTGCGAACCAACTCCGAATACTGTCGCCCACTGCACCAGACCAAATTTCTGGTGGCGCGACAACTTGTAAGGCGTTTATTGACCCTACCGATTCAGGTAAATAGCTGCGGTCTGTGGTGGTGTTTTGGCCGCAAGCCAAAACAAGGGTCATCGCGAAAAGGGCAATTAATTTCTTCATGATCGTGGTTTTAAGCTTAAGGCCATTCCTGGTTTAATCTCTGACCCACTAATATCATTCCATTTTTTTAAATCTTCCAAAGTAATCCCAGGGAACTTCTGAGCGATGCCCCACAAAGAGTCTCCTCTTTGCACCACATACACGTCTTTATTGCTGTTTTTTGTGCGACTTGTTGAGGTGGTTTCATTTACAGGAATTCTTTTGGGAATTATGGTGAGTCTTTGTCCTATCCTAAGTTGCGTGCTTTTAAGTCCATTCCATTGTTTAATTTGTGCAACGGAAACACCGTATTTATTGGCTATTTTGCCCAGATAATCTCCGCTTTTTACGCGATAACGAATGCGATTATTTTGGTCCACCAGCTCGGGGAGTGGTTTTTCTCTTTGCGCAAAATCTGCGCGCGCCAAGCCGTAAAGGCTGTCTTGATTCTCCACTATTAAACCGAGATCACTGACCGGCATTCGTAAAAAATAAGGCCGGTCCTCAATATAAGGAATGAGGCCTAGGGTATACTCAGGATTGAGAAATTCAATCGTTTCTTGGGGGGTTTGGGTCAATTGAGCTACGTGAGACAGGGCAATGGTCTGTTTTATTTGTATGGTGTCTGTAGTAATATAATGCGGCTGAGTATTGGTTTGTGTCAACCCATAATCGCTGGCATATTCAAAAATGTACATTGTGGCATAAAATGCCGGTAAATACCCCGCGGTTTCGCGCGGTAAAAAAGACATAAACTGCCACAATCCACGTGCGCCAACTCTTGAGGTCGCTGTAGGCACCAAAGCCGATTCCACAATCGCCAAATATTTCATTTCTAAGGGCAAGCCGTACTGAGCAAAAACTTCTTCAAACATCGGAAAATAATAATGGCTCAGACCCATTAATCGTTCCAGCTGTGGTCTTCTGTTTTTTAAATAATTACGGACAATCTGCTCGAGAGAAGTGTTATAGGTAATGTGAAAAGGTGTTTTTTGATCTAGGGCTTCAAGTCTGGACTTAAAGGTTTCTGTGGACCATAAACTATCGTGTAAAGGAATGCTATCCCATTGAGTGTTTATGGCTTGTTGCTGCTCCTCAAAACGATAGGTGTCACTAAGGAGTGCGTACCAGGCGCGCTCAATTTCTGCTGCTTCTAGATTATTCTTTAAGCTAGGGTTTAAAGTATCTTGAGCTTTTTCGATCGCTTGATCAGCCCCCAGGTGTTGCTCAGGGTTTGAAATTGCGGTTTTGTTTATTGATGAATTGGTTTCGGTTGATGTGACGGGTTCATTTTGTCCAAACATCAAAAATGGACCAACACAAAAAACACAAAGAGAAATTAACCAATTTTTACTCGTTGAACCCATGGCTTTGATCATCATTTAAGCATTTAACACTGCGGCGATTCCAGGGAGTGTTTTTCCTTCGAGCATCTCAAGCATCGCGCCACCACCAGTTGAAACATAGCTTACTTTATGATCATAATTGAATTGTTTTACCGCCGCTACAGAATCGCCGCCACCCACTAGAGAAAATGCCCCGTTTTCGGTAGCCTGTGCAATCGCCTCACATAGGGCAATTGTGCCATGAGCAAAAGTGGGCATTTCAAACACGCCAACAGGTCCATTAAATAAAATGGTTTTGGATTGCGCAATTACCCCGGCAAAATTCTTTCTGGTCTCGGGACCAGCATCAAGGCCCATCCAATGATCAGGAATCGCGTTAATTTGGGAAATTTCAGTGGGCGCATCATTGCTAAATTCTTGAGTAATGACTGTATCGATCGGGAGGTGGACCATAACCCCTTTATCTTTGGCTTTAGCCAAAATATTTAACGCCAATTCTTGTTTGTCGTCTTCAACGAGTGAGGTTCCAATGGACCCTCCTTGAGCCTTGATAAAAGTAAAGGCCATTCCTCCGCCGATGATCAAATGGTCTACAGAATCTAAAATACGTTCAATTATTGTAATTTTTGAAGAGACCTTTGCCCCGCCAATAATTGCTGTAACGGGAGACTCGCCGTCATGCATGACTTTATTTACGTTGATGATTTCAGAGGCCAATAATGTTCCAAAACAACTTTTTCCTTTGAAATATTCAGCGATAATTGCAGTAGAAGCATGTGCTCGGTGCGCTGTGCCAAAAGCATCATTAACGTAGAGGTCTCCAAGCGCCGCCAAAGCTTTTGAAAAATCATGATCTCCCTTTTCTTCTTGAGGGTAATAACGCAAGTTCTCCAAAAGTAAAACTCCGCCTTGTGGTAATTGTGCTGCCGCCTCATGGACTTCATCTCCAATACAATCTGAAACAAACGCCACAGGTACACCCAAGATCTCAGAAACATTAGAGACTATGTGGCTTAATGAGAATTCTGATTCTTTAGCTTTTGGACGCCCTAAATGCGACATCAAAACACAGCTTCCGCCTTGATTTAAAATATGCATTATCGTGGGTTTAGCGGCCTCGATACGTGTGGCATCTGTCACTTCAAGATTCGCGTTAAGTGGTACGTTAAAGTCTACGCGTATTAAGGCGCGTTTGCCGTTAAAATCAAAATCGTTTAGGGTCTTCATTACAGGATTGTTTTGCCACAAATATAAGTTTTTCCCAGGTCTATGCCTTGTGAAAAATCCGTAGATTTGTTAGGTGGAGTACTCGAAAATCATCGGCTTAACCCATCTTAAAAACCATTTGCAAACCAGCGCGGCGCATGGTCGTGTGGCCCATGCCCAATTGTTTAGTGGTCCTACAGGCAGCGGTTTACTTCCTTTGGCTTTGGCTTATGCAAAAACACTCCTTTGTACTGGCTTAGACCCGAATGGTTCAAGCCATCAAAGGGTCGCGCACCAAGTTGATGCTTTGGTGCATCCCGATTTACATTTTATGTATCCTGTCAACACCACAGACTCGGTAAAAAAAGCTCCATCAGTCCTCGATTTTTTGCCTCAATGGCGAAGCTTTGTTCAAAGCAATCCCTACGGATCATTAATGGCTTGGTACCAGCACATCGGGCTGGCGGGCAAACAAGGAAGTATCTCTGTGTCCGATACAGAGCAAATGACTCGAACTCTTGCGCTTAAATCTTATGAAGGCGGGTTCAAAATTATGATCATTTGGATGGCGGAAAAAATGAATTCAGAATCCTCGAATAAAATTTTGAAGCTCTTGGAGGAGCCTCCGGAAAAAACGGTTTTTCTCCTGCTCACCGAAGAGGAGGATAAGATTTTAAAAACGATTTATTCACGTTGTCAATTGCTCAGCCTACCCCTGCTTTCTCAAAATGACTTGGCCCAAGCACTGATGCAGAATCACAAGCTTTCACAACATCAGGCACAATCCATCGCTAAAACAGCCCACGGGGATTACTACAAAGCACAACAACTTATTGACGCTCAAGGAGAGGAGCCTCTGTTTGAACAGTGGTTTTTGCAGTGGGCTCGCGGGGCATTCAAAGCGAAAGGAAACAAAAAGGCGATACAAGAATTACTCAGCTGGAGTGACCACATGGCGGGCCTTGGAAGAGAAACCCAAAAATCATTTTTAACGTATTGTAGCGGTTTAATTCGTCAGGCGTTTTTGACGCACTACAAAACTACCGCGCTTGTCTATTACAGTGAATACAACGAAGACTTTCATCTAGCCAAACTTGCTCCATTTATTCATCAAAACAATATTTGGCAAATTCAAAGCGCGCTTCAAGAGGCTGAGGAACACATCGAGCGCAATGGCAATGCAAAAATCATTTTTACAGATCTTGCTGTACAATTGACCCGGCTTTTACACCAAAGCGCCGATTAATTGTTTTTGATGATTGCTTAATGTTATTTTAATAAGATATTCTTATTGAAAAGAAATTATTTACAAGCGATTTAAGCTTGTTTTTGCTTTTTTCCACAATTACCCTTGAACACACTTGTTTGCGCCCCGTAAACACCATTAATTTCGTTTTTTTAGGACATAAGTCAAGGAGGAGGGCTCCTTGCTGAATAAAGCGCAGAAATTCGACCATAAGCCGATCAATATTCCTCGAAGCGCAAATCCGTTGTTGGCTTTATAGCGCTCCGACAACAAACTCACATAAATAGCGTCGAACCACATCGGGTGTGTTTGGATGAGTTCAAAATCTTGATCAAATAAGGTTTGTATACTCTCCTTAGAAAAGTGCCATAAATGTCTGGGCACATCATAGGCTGCCCAATGATGACCATAAAACTTTGCATCCCACGATTTAAAATTCGGCACCGCGATAATCAACACCCCTCGCTCTGAAAGGTGTTTGCTAAGCCATTTTGCCATTTCGCCAGGATCATCTAAATGTTCTAGTACATGCCAAAGTGTAATAACATCATACCTCCCCTGCTCAATTTGGGATTGCGCCTTAAATATTTCAAGCCCTTTTTTATTGGCCACAGTGCGGGCCTGTTCATTAACCTCTAAACCTTCACCGTCCCATGAAGTTTCATTTGCCGCTTTGAGAAAGTCGCCTGTGCCCGACCCATAATCCAAGAGTTTTTTACCTAAAGGATTTGCTTTGTTCAGCCATTTAAGTTTGATGCGTATATTCCAATTTCGGACAAAGCGATAGGTTTGGGCGACCAAACCTTTACTTTCGTCATTGTGCGAAATATAATCTGGATGATTGTAATATGAGGAGAGCTCTTTTGGGCGAGGCGTTGTTTGATAGGCCTTATATTCGTCGTTCCACACCAAGGAAAAACTTTCTGCAGTGACCATATGATCCTTGACTGCTCTTGGAACATGTGATTCGATGGCGCTGGTTTTTGTCATTTCTTAATGCTTTGTTTCACGTGAAACATTACCGGCCCATAAACACCAAAAGCACTGAAATATCATTCGGTGATACCCCGCTGATCCTTGACGCTTGGGATATTGTAGTGGGTTGTATTTTGCTTAGTTTTTCGCGGGCCTCAAAAGACAAGGATTTTAATTTACTGTAGTCAAAATTCTTTGGGATTTTTATTCCTTCGAGCCTGGTTAGCTTTTCAGCATTGTTTTTTTCTTTCTCAATATATCCAGAATACTTCACTTGAATCTCAACTTGTTCTAAAACTTCAACATCTAGATTGTGTGCGTCAACATACTCAGAGACTGCCTTCACATCAAACATATCCTGCATGCTTATGTTTGGAC
>RFXU01000087.1 GCA_009921505.1 Flavobacteriaceae bacterium | reverse complement strand
TGTGGCAAGGCCCCCAATACTTTGCTGTGGTGCATCAATCGTTTGAAATACAAAGCCGTGAGGGGTGAGAAATCCCTCCAAAAATTGCTTTGTAAGGGTAAATGTATCAGGAATAGACCACGAGATGTTGGCGTCAACTAAGTGTTTCTGACCGCTCGGATAGATGACTTGAGGTTGAGGAATAATATGGGTTAGGTCTTTGGAGTCGATGGGCTCTGGGGCCTGACACGTCAAAAACAAAAGAGAAAAAAGCAGAAAAGTGCCGTGTATTTTCATGGGTCGATTCATTGTTGGGTTAAGGTACAAAATAGAGATTTATGGACTGATTTTTGAGACTAAAAATCCCAAATACGACCGCTATAAATTCTGTAAAATGGCCGGAAGATTTTGTCAAAATAAGGTATCTTTACTGAAGATTGACGGGTTTAGGCTCGTTCTGTAAATAGTACAAAAACACCTCAAAACAAACGACTTATGGGATGTGCCAGCTGTAGCACGGGAAAGGACGGAACGCCAAGAGGGTGCAAAAATAACGGCACCTGTGGTACCGATGGCTGCAATAAGCTCACTGTTTTTGATTGGCTGGGCAATATGTCCTTGCCTGCGGATATGACTCCGTTTTATGGGGTCGAAGTGCGGTTTAAAAATGGTCGTAAGGAGTTTTTTGACAACCGTGACCAGTTGAGTCTATCGATTGGAGATGTGGTGGCGACTGAGGCTTCGCCAGGACATGATATTGGAATTGTGACCTTGACAGGAGAATTAGTGCGCGTTCAAATTAAACGCAAAAAGGAGTCCATGAATTTGGAGTCTTACCCTAAGATTTATCGCAAAGCGTCCCAAAAGGACATCGACCTTTGGCAGAGTTTACGTCAAAAAGAAGACGAAGTTCAAAAGCGCTCCAGGGAAATTGCCATGGGCCTAAAGCTGAAGATGAAAATCAGTGATGTCGAATTTCAAGGGGATGGAAGTAAGGCGATTTTTTATTATACCGCAGAAGAGCGGGTCGATTTCAGACAATTGATCAAAGAATTTGCTCGGGCCTTTAGCACGCGTATTGAAATGAAACAAGTGGGGTTCAGGCAAGAGGCCGCGCGTTTGGGAGGAATCGGGTCATGCGGCCGGGAGCTATGCTGCTCGACATGGCTTACGGACTTTAGATCGGTCAACACAGGTGCGGCGCGCTATCAACAGTTGTCTTTGAATCCACAAAAACTTGCAGGTCAATGCGGCAAACTCAAATGCTGTCTCAATTTTGAGCTAGATGCCTATATGGAAGCGTTAAAAGTGTTTCCAAAAATGGAGGTTAAATTGAAGACAGAAAAAGGGGTAGCGCTTTGTCAGAAAATAGACATTTTCAAAGGCCTCATGTGGTATTGTTACGATAAAGAGTTTATGAATTGGCATGAGTTGCCGGTGGCAAAAGTCAATGAGATTATCGAGGCCAATAAGAAAGGCCAAAAGGTTGAAAGCCTTGAGGCCTATGCCGTAGAACAAGCGCCAAAAGAGCAAGAAATTTATAATAATGTGGTGGGCCAAGACAGTCTTACGCGCTTTGATCAACCTAAAAGAAAAAAGTCGCGTAATAAAAATAGAGGGGCAAAAAACCGCAGAAAAAACCAAAATAAAAATGCCTAGGACGCTGATTGCAGTTTTGTGGCTGTTATTATTCGGGGCCTGCGCTTCTGATCAGATTGCCGATTATCAAAGTATTGATCAAGGGCTTTGGGCAAAAGATCACAAAATAGAATTTGACCTGCCCGCTTTAGACAGCTTGAGGCAATATGATGTCCTTTTGAGTCTCAGAAACAGTAATGACTACCCGTTTAACAACCTTTTTTTATTGGTCACTATGACCCATCCTGATGGGTTTGCCGAAATAGATACCCTTGAATACCGTATGGCGGCCCCTGATGGCACTTGGCTCGGGGTCGGCTCGGGAAATATTAAAGACAATTTATTGGCCTATAAAGAGGCCATGACCTTTGAGAAAACAGGGCGATACCGACTTTCTGTTCGGCATGCCTTGCGCAATAATGGCGAAGTTCAGGGCGTTTCCCCATTAAAGGGAATCGTGGAGCTGGGATATCAGATAAAACCACACGGGCAAAACGGCGATTAGCTTGTTTTTGGGCGCGGATCAGATCAAAGTAATTTGAGGGGAACAGAATTTTTTATTCATGAAAAAAAATAAAAAGACCACAAAAAAAACCAAAGCCAAAACAGGTTTTCGTGTATATGTCCTTTGGTTTTGGGGGTTGTTTTTGTTTGGTATTTTAAGTGTTGTCGCCCTTTTTTCGTTGACTGCAGCAGGCATTTTTGGTCCGCTTCCTGATGAGACTCGGCTAGAAGACCCAGAGAAGGATTTGGCCACCCAGATTATTTCGGTAGACGGTCAAGTTATTGGAAAATTTTTTACCGAAAACAGAACCCCAGTAAAATTTGAAGACCTTCCCGAGCATTTGGTACAGGCCCTAATTGCTACGGAGGATGCGCGTTTTTATGACCACTCAGGTGTAGACGGTCGCGGAACTTTGCGTGCTTTGGCTTTTTTAGGCTCGAAAGGGGGCGCCAGTACCATTAGCCAGCAATTGGCAAAACAATTTTTTACCGATCAAGTCTCGAGCAATAAATTTGAGCGGGGGATGCAAAAAGTCAAAGAGTGGATCATAGCGACTCGATTAGAGCGTCGTTATACAAAAGAAGAGATCATAACCATGTACTTTAATGTTTATGATTTCTTGAATTTAGCCATCGGAATTGAGTCTGCAGCACAGATATATTTTAATAAACAACCCCAAGATTTAAACATTCAGGAGTCAGCCATGCTTGTCGGGATGTTTAAAAACTCGGCCTTGTATAATCCCAAACGAAATTCAGTGGGCGTGACCAACCGTCGTAATGTAGTGCTGGGTCAAATGGCTAAATACGATTACATTTCAGAGCAAGTTCGCGATTCACTTCAAGGCTTGCCTTTAGGCATAAACTTTACCCCACAAGATCATGACAAGGGCCTGGGAACTTATGTGCGCGAATACATCCGAGGCTTTGTAAAACAATGGGCTAAGGATCATCCAAAGGCAGATGGAAGTCTTTGGAACGTCAGTAGCGACGGGCTTAAAATTTATACCACCCTTAATGCGCAAATGCAGCGATTTGCCGAAGAAGCAGTAGATCAGCACATGAGTCAGCTTCAGAAAGTCTTTGATCGTCAAAATTCAAGAAATAGAACCGCCCCGTTTTTGGACATTACTCCTGAAGAAGTCCAGGGCATATACACCTCGGCCATGAAACGTTCAGACCGTTGGCGTGAGATGAAACAACAAGGCAAGTCTGAGAAGGAAATTATTGAAAGTTTCAAACGCCCCACACCAATGACGGTATTTAAATATTCCGGTGATGTGGATACGATTATGTCGCCTTTGGATTCTATAAAATACTACAAGTCGTATTTGCGCGCAGCCATGCTCTCTATGGTTCCTCAAACCGGTGAGATCCGTGCTTGGGTCGGGGGCATAGATTATAAAAATTTTAAGTACGACATGGTACGCTACGGCCAAAGACAAATTGGCTCTACGTTCAAGCCTTTTGTTTACGCTACAGCCATCGACCAAATGCATATGTCCCCTTGTGACACCCTGCCCAACGCCCCCTATTGTATCCCGCAAGGACGCTTTGGCATTCCGGAGGATTGGTGTCCCAAAAACTCAAGTGATACCTATGGAGGGATGATGAGCTTAAAGGAAGCTTTGGCAAACTCAGTAAATACAGTAACCGCTCGATTAATTGATCGCGTTGGTCCAAAGCCAGTGATTGACTTGGCGGAGAAGATGGGGGTAGCCCCTGGGCGTATTCCTCAAGCCCCGTCAATTGCTTTAGGAACGCCTGATTTATCTCTTTATGAAATGGTAGGGGCGTATGGGACTTTTGTGAATGAAGGCGTTTATGTGACGCCAAACCTGGTTCAACGCATCGAGGATAAAAACGGAACTATCCTTTATCAACATGTGCCTGAAACAAGGGATGTGTTGAGTCGGGAGTCCGCTTATGTTACTTTAAACCTGATGGAGGGCGTTACCGAATCGGGCTCAGGTCAGCGTTTGCGTCATAGTTGGGCTAAAGGGAATGCTGTTTATTCGGACGCTGTTACAGGATATCCCTATGCCTTTGAAAATCCAATCGCGGGAAAAACGGGGACGACCCAAAATAATTCTGACGGATGGTTTATGGGAATGGTACCAAATTTGGCCACAGGGGTTTGGGTCGGTGGTGAAGACCGGTCCACTCACTTTGAAGGCATTGCCTATGGTCAAGGAGCAACGATGGCCCTTCCCATATGGGCTTTATATATGAAGCAGTGTTATGCTACGCCTGATTTGGCAATTTCAGCAGAAGAATTTCCCAAACCCGAGGTCTTAACGATAGAAACGGATTGTAGTGTCTACGGAAAAGCACAGAATCAGGGTGTAGATTTGGGAAATGAGTTGGATTTTTAATGGATGCATTAATGCGGGGCGTGATACACGCCTGATTCAAACGACTAAAACGACCAATTTATGATCAATAAAACAGTAAACAATGTTGCCGAAGCTTGTGCCGGTGTCGAGAGTGGAATGACACTCATGCTAGGAGGCTTTGGACTTTGTGGTATTCCCGAATGCGCCATAGGTGAATTGCAACGCTTGGGTGTAAATCAATTGACTTGTATTTCTAATAATGCGGGCGTCGATGATTTTGGCCTCGGTCTATTATTGCAAACCCGACAAATAAAAACCATGATCGCCTCTTATGTGGGGGAAAATGCTGAGTTTGAACGCCAAATGCTCAGTGGAGAACTTGAAGTTCAATTGATCCCACAAGGCACTCTAGCCCAGCGTTGTCAAGCAGCACAAAGTGGAATACCCGCTTTTTATACCCCAGCGGGCTATGGTACAGAGGTTGGTGAGGGCAAAGAATCTCGAGAATTTAACGGTAAAATGCACCTGCTTGAGCATGCTTTTGAGGCTGATTTTTCATTTGTCAAAGCGTGGAAAGGCGATACTGCAGGGAATTTAATTTTTAAAGGCACCGCTCGAAATTTTAATCCAAATATGTGTGGGGCAGCTAAAATCACCGTGGCTGAGGTAGAAGAACTTGTGCCTGTAGGGACTCTCGACCCCAATCAAATTCACATTCCAGGAATCTTCGTTCAGCGAATATTTCAGGGGACAGATTACCAAAAAAGAATTGAACAACGAACCGTAAGATCCAAATAACATGGCGCTTGATAAATTTCAAATTGCGGAGCGCATTGCGCAAGAAGTTAAAGATGGCTACTATGTAAATCTAGGCATCGGTATTCCTACACTCGTGGCCAATTTTGTGCGGGAAGATATTAGCGTTGAATTTCAAAGTGAAAATGGAATTCTTGGAATGGGGCCATTTCCTTGGGAAGGGGAAGAGGACGCTGACCTTATTAACGCCGGAAAACAAACGATTACAGCACTGCCGGGAGCGGCCTTCTTTGATAGCGCTACGAGCTTTTCAATGATTCGCGGCCGACATGTTGATTTAACCATCTTGGGGGCTATGGAAGTGGCCCAAAATGGCGATATAGCAAACTGGAAAATTCCCGGAAAAATGGTAAAAGGAATGGGAGGGGCAATGGATTTAGTCGCCTCGGCCGACCGTATTATTGTTGCGATGACCCATACCAATAAGGCGGGAGATTCTAAGTTGTTGTCTTCTTGTACCCTGCCACTTACCGGGGTGGGCTGCGTCAAGAAAATTGTAACGGATCTGGCGGTCCTCGAAGTCCGTGATAATGCCTTTCATTTACTGGAACGCGCCCCTGGCGTGACCGTCAAAGAAATACAACAGGCGACCCAAGGCACCCTGATAATTCCGGATGAAGTTCCGGAAATGTTAAAAAAATAAGCTTTTAATCGAATTTATAGGCTTTTTATCTATTATTTGATCATATTTTCGCAAATTTGTGTCAGTTAATGTGATGAACCTACTTCATCATCTTGTTGTTATCACGCCCCAAATCTGCACCATGTAGATTTAGCATTAAGCCCGTTCTTTGTGAGGTTAGAACGGGCTTTTTTGTGTTCATTTTGAAATGCTTTTTTTGGGATTTAAGCGTGGGATCACCCGCCAATAATTGATTTTACGTGAGGCCTTTGGGAATGGCCTCAATAAGGCTTTTGGTATACGGTGATTTTGGCATGGCGTAGATTTCATCCGCGTCTCCGATTTCTACTAGGCGTCCTTTTTGCATGACCAAAAGTTGGTCCGACATGTATTGTACAACAGAGAGATCATGTGAAATAAAGATATAAGTAAATCCAAAATTTTCTTTGAGCGCATTGAGTAGATTCAGGACCTGGGCCTGAACAGATATATCCAGAGCACTTACAGATTCATCGCAAACAATGATTTTTGGCTCAAGCGCAATGGCCCGAGCAATACCCACGCGCTGCCTTTGACCTCCTGAAAGCTGATGAGGATAACGAGAGGCGAAGGATTTATCAAGCCCTACTTGCTCCAGTAATTTATGGAGTTTTTGTTTTCTATTTTGACGAGATGCACCGATGCCATGAACTTCCATGGGTTCAAGAATGCAATCACCGATAGTCATTTTGGGATTTAAGGAGGAAAAAGGATCTTGAAAAATGATCTGGATGTCTTTGCGCAGATGGCGCCATTGGGCACTAGAGAGTTGACTGATGTCTTGTCCTTTATAGTAAACAGATCCACTACTTGCTTTTTCGAGTTGAAGAAGTGTTTTGACTAAAGTCGTTTTGCCACAGCCTGATTCACCGACAAGCCCCACAGTTTCTCCTTCATAAACAGAAAAGGAAACCTGGTCAACGGCCTTAGTGATTTGTTTTTTACCAAAAAGAAAGGGCTTTTGGAAGAAGGCTTTACTTAGGTTGTGCACCTTTAGAAGCGGTTCTTTTAAATAGATCTGTTGATGTTTTGCTCCGCGCTGCTGAGCACTGTATACCTCTGGGGTAAAACTCTTGTCCTTTATTGAGGCTACCGTGGCTAAAGATTTGAGACGAAGGTCTCCTTTAGGGCGTGCAGCGATCAGGGCTTTGGTGTACTCGTCTTTTGGGTTTAGAAAAATTGCCTTGGGGTCGCCTTTTTCGACAATACGCCCTTGATACATGACTAGGATTTCATGAGCGATTTCTGAAACAAGCGCGAGGTCATGAGAAATAAAAATCATGGACATCTCGGTTTTTGCTTGGATTTCTATAAGAAGCTCAATAATATCTTTTTGAACAGTAACATCCAGAGCCGTGGTGGGCTCATCCGCGATGAGCAATTTTGGGGCGCAACTAATGGCCATAGCGATCATGACGCGTTGCATTTGGCCCCCACTGAGTTGATGCGGATAGCGGCGGTAGATGGAGTTCGGATCTGGGAGTTTAACTTGCTCGAATAGTTCTATGGTTTTTGCCTTGGCCTTTTCCTTACTCAGGCCCAATTGGAATACGAGCATTTCGTCTATTTGAGCGCCACATCGTTTGGCCGGATTTAATGCGGTCATTGGATCTTGAAAGATCATGGCAATATCGCGCCCTCGGAGTTTTCTTACCGTCTCGGGTTGATTGGGAAATATGACTTGGCCCTCAAATGTAATTTGTCCTGAAATTTCAGTATTCGAAGTGTCGAGCAATCCCATAATGCTCATTGCCGTGAGTGATTTACCGCTCCCTGACTCTCCGACGATGCCGATAATACTATTTTTTGGCACCGAAAAATCAACTTCTGACAATGCCAACTGCGGTATTGGGCGAATAAAACTAACACTTAGTCTAAAAACTGATAATAAGGGTGTTAAATCTTGGTTCACGACATGATTTTCGGTTCTTTATTTGATCAAAAAGTAGTACTTTTCCGACGTTTTTTCGTCTTTGGACTCATTTTTCTCTTTAAGACGACAAATTTTAATTATGATTATTGATAAAAATAACCCAAATAATCTGACCAGAATATACAACTAATACCCCAAGAATTTATGAAAAATTACTTGAATCGTTTCGGGATGTCGGTGGTTTTACTTTTGACCACTGCATTTGTTCTTGCACAAAAACCGCCAAAGCAAGCGGACTACGAGCAACAACCCACCTTAATGGTTTTATCACAAAACCAAAGTTATTCAAGAAATAACCTTTCTGCGATCACTCAAGACCTATTGGGTGTAGACTCAGCATCAACTTTTGAATTTATCAAACAAGATATCGATGAGCTTGGATTTACTCATGATGTATACAGACAATTTTACGGCGGACTACCGGTTGAGTTCGCGCAACTAAAGGTTCACGCTAAAGAGGGTCAAGTAAGTTCTTTAACCAATACAACTGTTGCGATCAATGATTTAGACACAAGACCAACACTTTCTGAAAGATCTGC
>RFXU01000086.1 GCA_009921505.1 Flavobacteriaceae bacterium | reverse complement strand
TATTTCCATCATCATGGCGGGTAAAATTGGCTCATTTATCACCTCGAGTATCGGCTCAATGCGCGTAACCGAGCAAATTGATGCTCTCGAGGTCATGGGAATTAATTCATTAAACTATTTAGTCTTCCCAAAAATCATTGCCCTTTTACTCTACCCATTCATCATTGGCTTGGCTATGTTTCTAGGTATTTTTGGCGGTTGGTTTGCCTCAACTTACGGAGGATTTACCTCATCAGCGGCTTTTATAGAAGGCGTCCAATCCGATTTTATCACTTTTCACCTAACCTACGCCTTCATCAAATCCTTAGTATTTGCCCTTATATTAGCAACAGTCCCGTCTTTTCAGGGGTATTACATGAAGGGCGGAGCCCTCGAAGTGGGTAAAGCAAGTACCTATTCTTTTGTTTGGACCAGTGTCATTATCATCTTGGCCAATTATGTGATTACAACTTTATTGTTAAGCTAATGATTCAGGTAAAACACTTACATAAATCTTTTGGCGAAGTAGAAGTCCTCAGAGATATCAGCACCACCTTTGAGCGAGGTAAGACCAACCTAATCATTGGCTCAAGTGGAAGTGGAAAAACTGTTTTTTTAAAATGTCTTCTTGGACTCTTTAGTCCAGAACAAGGAGAAATTTTTTACGGCAATCAGTCATTTAGTGCCATGGATAAGGACCAAAGAAAGGAGCTCCGCGAGCATATCGGCATGGTATTCCAAGGGGGCGCCCTTTTTGATTCCATGACGGTCGAGGAAAATGTCATGTTTCCTTTACGGATGTATTCCAGTCAAAGTCTAGCCCAAAGGCAAGAGCGGGTCAATACTGTGTTGGCGCGTGTTAATTTGCATGGGGCCAATAAAAAATTTCCTTCTGAAATCTCAGGAGGAATGCAAAAACGTGTTTCAATTGCGCGCGCGATAGTGAACAATCCGCGTTATTTATTTTGCGACGAACCTAATTCGGGTCTGGATCCTAAGACGTCTATGGTGATTGACAATTTAATTCAAGAGATTACAGCAGAATACAATATGACCACGATCATCAACACCCACGACATGAATAGTGTTATGGAAATAGGCCAAAACATTGTCTTTTTGCAAAATGGGTCAGTCGCTTGGGAAGGAAACGCGGACAATATTTTTAATGCTACAGAACAAAGCGTTATCGACTTTGTTTATTCTTCTAACTTATTTAAGAAGATTCGCACCATCCAACAACAAGCGAAACGCTAAGCGACAAAAAAGGAAGCGAAAATCAATACTTTACAGTTTCATTGTCACTTTAACGGACCACGAGAGTATCCAGCGCAAGTTTGTATTTTAACCATTGATAGAGTTGATTTCTTTGAGCCTCAACTTCTTTGAGTCTTGCCTGCTCAGACCAAAGTGTTTCAAAGACAACCAAAGTGTCAACGCGCTGAAAATTAGAGACCAGCATAGGGGCATAGCGGAGTTGAACCAAATCAGCATGTAAAATCTTTGCCTCTTGACTTATGGCTGCAAATGGTATTTGACTTTCTTCATATTTGAGCAATCGCGAGAGTTCTCGTTCCAAAATAGCGATTTTTTGCTCTTTGTTGTAAATCTCTAATGAGTCCCTCGAGCGCAATTCTACCAAATAGCGCATTTCATTCTCCACATCATCCTCTTCAATATTTTGATTCAATAATAAAGTGGTCTCGCCGAGCGCCTTATATTTCTGCATACGACTGCGCAACAACTCCAGAGTCACGGGATCAATTTGCTGTCCCCCAAAAGAGGTGATTTCTATAATTGAGCCTTCTTCAGGCTGATATTTAGTTGTGGCGTATTTCTTAATATAGGAGGCATTAGGCAAGCCTTCTAGCTCGCGCTCTATAAACTGCCGTGCCTCATTATTAAAACTACTTTCTTTAAGGACGCTATAAAAGGTAAAGCCCGCAGGGATCATGACCAAAATCGCCAAAAAAGAAACCAATCTCGCGATTTTTTGACGACGCGCCGAATTGGCATATTTGAGCATTGGAAAGCGCAAAACCTTTAAGACAATAAAGGTGGCCAGGGCGATGAATATGGTGTTGATTACAAATAAATAAAATGCTCCTGCCGCGAAGGCTAGGCCTTTTGGATTCCCTAGAAAGGCTTGAGACAAGCCAAAACCAACAGTACACAAGGGAGGCATTAAGGCGGTCGCAATAGCCACACCAAAGATCACACTGGCAATAGTTCCTTTTTTCGTTCGGGCAATGATCAATGCCAAGCCCCCAAAAAATGCAATGAGCACGTCTCGTATATCTGGTTTTGTTCGTGCTAATAATTCTGAAGATTCCTCTCTCAATGGAAATAACCAAAAGAATAGAAAGGCCGTCAGAACACTCAGAAGAATCATCACGCCAAAATTGATCAAGGATTTCTTTAAGGTGTCGATATCATTGATTGCAATGGATAAACCAATCCCTAAAATTGGGCCCATTAACGGCGAGATAAGCATCGCCCCAATGACCACTGCAGTAGAGTTCGCGTTAAGCCCAATCGAGGCAACGAATATGGAACATATTAAGATCCAGGCCGTCGCCCCCTTAAAAGGAATATCGCGCACAATCGCCTCTATGGTACTCTCTCGATCGGTGTCGCTTCGAAAATCTAAAAGCTCAACAAGAAACACCTTTATTTTGGCCCACAGTCCTAGAGCATCTCTTTTGATTGTTCCAGCTTCGGCAGAGGTCGATTCCTCTGGATTAGAATTATTTGTTTTCATGCTTAAAATGGCGTGACTTTGGTCACTTTAGTTAGGTAATTATACCCAGATCTCAGTCGTCTAATAACTGGACACAGACATGAGGCTGAAAAAGATATACGCGTCCTCCATTGACCTCAGTACACATAAAACGCTTTGCTCGCTTGGCGCCCATAATAAATATACGCCCTCTTTGCGTCTCAAATTTTCTGCCTTCTGGTATTTCAAAGATATATTTTTTTTGATTCGGTGGATCAAAGGACTTCAAGGCCAAAGTTAAAGACAAATCCGAATCACTGCTGGCTTTGGGGTTTTTTAAATAATTCGCCAAAGGTCTTAGTACTAATTCAGGAAAAACTTCAGGGCGTAAAAATGGAAGCATCAAATGCCTAAAGGTATTCTTCCACTCAATACCATGGGGTTTTATACCACGACCAAATTCGGTAAAGGCGCGAAAATGAGCTAACTCATGAATTAAGGTCAACAAAAATCGATACTGATTTTCGCCCTGATTTATTGTGATGATATGTCCTCCATGAGGCATTTGGCGATAATCCCCGTGACGCGTTACTCGGCTCGGTACGACTTCAAGTTTCAAGTTTTCTCGATCGAATAAGGTCAAAACTTGAGTCAAGGCCGCTTCAGGAACATATTCTTTGAGTTTAATTAAGTCCATAGTGAGCGCAATTATACTCAAGGTGTAGACTGTGAGGCGGGTAGTGTTTTCCCGTTAAATATGCGGTGCCCTTTGAGGGCAAATTCCAAAATATAGGCCGCCATTTCTTCAGGAGTTAAAGGAGCCTCGTATCCAGGAAAAGCCTCTGCTAACATTTCCGTTTGGACCGCACCAATAGCCAGTGTATTGAATTTAGGCCCTCGATCCTTATATTCTTCGGCCATTACCTCACTCCAAATTGTAAGCGCCCCTTTGCTACTGCTGTACGCGCTGAGCCCTGGGAATTTTGCTGTACCGTTAACCCCGCCCATACTGCTGATCGATACGACATGTGCCGTATGATCCATCAAGGGCAATAACACCCGTGTGAGCGCCATAGGACCAAATACATTAACCCGGTAGATCTGCTCAATTTCCGCAGAATTTAAAGACTCAAATGGCTTATTAATAAGCAACCCTGCGTTGTGGATCAGAATATCGACACGACCAAACTCCTTTTTGAGAAAGGCAAAAAGCTCAGGAAAAGCTACCTCCTTAGTAAGATCCAAAGACAAAGCATGGCAGGACTTCCCTGCGAATTTTTCCAATGGCTTTGTGTTGCGTGAGAGTGCTACGACTTGATGACCCTGCGCTAAAAAAGCAGAAGTCAAGGCATAACCTATTCCACGACTGGCCCCGGTAATTACAACAATTTTTCCCATAGATTAAAGGTACAAAATATCAGCAGTCCAAGAACCGAAGCATCATGAAAGAACCGAGACATTGGCTTTAGGCAAACATCGTCACCGGCTGCTCAATATATTGACGCAGTGTCTGTAAGAACTGAGCTCCAGTGGCCCCGTCTACCGTCCTGTGATCACAAGCCAAGGTAACGGTCATCGTATGCCCTACAACGATACTGCCTTGTTTTACTACTGGTTTTTCGACTATCGCCCCGACAGATAAGATTGCCGAGTTGGGTTGATTGATGATCGAGGTAAATTCACGAATACCAAACATCCCTAAATTAGATACTGTAAAGGTACTGCCCTGCATTTCCTCTGGAGTCAATTTTTTGGCTCTAGCTTTTCCCGCTAATTCTTTCACTGCGGCGCCAATTTGAGTAAAACTCATTTGATCCGCAAATTTCAGAACAGGAACGACCAAACCATCTTCAACGGCTACGGCCACACCCATATGAATATGCTTGGCAATTCGGGTCTCTTGCTGATGCCATTGGCTGTTTACTTTAGGATGTAAACGCAAGGCCATAGCACAAGCCTTAACGACCATATCATTAAAGGAGATCTTTACCCCATCTTGCGCATTGATCGCCGCACGAGCCGCCATGGCATGATCCATATCGAGCTCGACGGTTAAGTAGTAGTGTGGTGCCGTAAATTTCGATTCCCCTAAGCGCTTGGCAATGGTTTTGCGCATCTGAGAATTTGGCAAGGACTCGAATACCTCGGTACCCACGCTTTGAAACACAGGAGCCCCCGCAGCAGCAGGAACATAGTGTTCAATATCTCTTTTTACAATACGTCCATGTTCTCCAGTACCAGTCACCTGAGCAAGGTTAATGCCTTTTTCTTCGGCTAATTTTCTTGCTAAAGGGCTCACAAAGCGACGTCCTTGATCTGCAGACGTTGCACTAGCGCTCATTGGCGCAGGCACAACTGGTGCAGCGGCGACTTCGACGGTTTTTGCAGCTGAAATCACCTCTTTTTGCTGCTCAGTCTCTACTGCGGCCTGAGGTGCTTCAGTTTTTGACGACTCCGACCCTACTTGATCGAAGTTTACTCCCGACAGGTCGGTACCCGCAGGGCCCAATACAGCCAAAAGAGCATCTACCTTGGCCGATGAACCTTCTTGGATGCCAATTTTGAGTAAGGTTCCGCTATAGAAAGATTCAAACTCCATTGTCGCCTTATCGGTCTCAATTTCGGCTAATATATCCCCCTCATTTACGCTATCGCCTTCCTTCTTTAACCAACGAGCGACGGTCCCTTCTTCCATGGTATCACTGAGTCGTGGCATGGTGATTACCGAAACGCCTTCTGGCAATTCAGAACCGGAAGAGGATGAAACCTGATCGTTGGTGGCTGCCTCATTGACAGTTTCCTCCGGTTTCGTTGAAGTCTGTTGTGTCGATTCAGATGAAGTAGACCCTACCGCCGGGTTTGTGGGCTGACCCGATAAAAGGCCTGAAATATCTTCACCTGCCGAACCTATAATGGCAAGTAGTGCATCAACCTCTGCAGTTTCGCCTTGAGCAACCCCAATATGAAGTAAGGTTCCTTCATAAAAAGACTCAAACTCCATAGTGGCCTTATCGGTTTCAATCTCGGCAAGGATATCCCCTTCTTTAACCGTATCTCCTACTTTTTTCAACCAAGTTGCCACAGTACCTTCTTCCATGGTATCACTGAGTCGCGGCATTGTGATGATTTCAGCCATAATTTATATTTTATGCGGTAAAAATGGATAATCCTCTTGCTGATATACGGTATCGTACATCACATTTTTTTCTGGATAAGGAGATTCTTCGGCAAACTTTTCACATTCTGCCACTCTATCCTTTACCTTTTGATCTATTTCTGCAATTTGTTTTTCAGTAGCCCATTTATTTTGATAAATGTGGTCTAATACATGCATGATTGGATCTTGATCTTGCATTTTACTGACCTCTTCTTTTGTGCGATAGTGTTGCGCATCACTCATAGAATGACCGCGATAACGATACGTACGAATTTCAAGGAAAGTCGGCCCTCCCCCCTTTCGGGCTCTTGAGATGGCCTCGTCTAATTCTTTAGCCACCATTTCCGGCTTCATACCATCTACTGGGCGACAAGGCATATCATAGCCTAATCCGAGTTTCCATATTTCGGAGTGATTCGCCGTACGCGCTACAGAAGTTCCCATAGCGTAGCCATTATTCTCAACACAAAACACCACCGGCAGGTTCCACAACATAGCCAGATTAAAGGTTTCATGCAAAGCCCCTTGGCGCGTGGCACCATCACCCATAAAGGTTAGGGTTACCGCTTCGTTATTTTGATATTTATCTGCAAAAGCAAGTCCAGCACCCAAAGGAATTTGACCCCCTACAATACCGTGTCCACCGTAAAAACGATGTTCCTTTGAAAAGATATGCATCGATCCGCCCAAACCTTGAGAGGTTCCTGTGCCCTTACCATATAGCTCAGCCATAACGCGCTTAGGATCTACCCCCATACCAATGGGTTGAACGTGACAGCGATAAGCGGTAATCATCTTATCTTTTGTCAAATCCATAGCGTGTAATGCTCCTGCCAAAACAGCCTCTTGACCATTGTACAAATGCAAGAATCCACGCACCTTTTGGTTGATGTATACCTGAGCCAGTTTGTCTTCAAACTTTCTCCAAAACAACATGTCCTCATACCACTTCAGGTAAGTTTGCTTGGTAATTTTCTTCATCGTTTACTAGATTAGAATTCGCGTCCGCGCGATGCAGCGCAAAAATACGTTATTCTGACTTTATACAAAACCTAAAAAGCGCAAAAAAAAGGCGTCCAATGGGACGCCTTAAAGCATAAAATATTTTTGAACGTTCTCAAAAAGACTCCTTTTCTAATATTCGGTATAGGTGTCCCCGAGATTAAAAGTCAAACCAAAACGCAGTGTGCCTTCAAGAGGGCTACGAACACGTGAGGTAGAGAATAAGTAAGAAAGATCGATGTTAATAGACGTATACTTAAATCCAGCCCCCAGAGAAAGGAATTTACGCGATCCTTTATCTTCACTTTCATTGAAATATCCTGTTCTTAGAGCAAAGACATCCTGGTACCAATATTCTACGCCCAAGGCCCAAGTAAACTCACTAAGCTCCTCACTGAATCCGCCTGGAGCATCACCTAAAGAAGAGAACATTCCTGAAATAAAGCCAATACTGTTGTACTCATCAGCGTCCTCGGCATCTAAAACACCATCGCCATTAAAATCTTTTGGCGTAGGCACTAACAATTTGTTCAATTCAAGATTCGCTCCGATGGTGTTATACTGGTCTAGTATAAAATCAAATCCACCCCCTAAGCCGAGTTTTGTTGGCAAAAAGTTCTCTTGACCAACCTCATCGTATTTGATTTTCGGTCCTATGTTCGAAATATTGAAACCTCCGCGCCAACGACCATTAAAATCAGTAAAGGCCACTTCCTCACTTTGGTAATACCCGGAAATATCCACTGCAAAAGAACTGGCTGCAGAAGCATCCTCAGTTGAGGCCTGTATTTTTAAATCAGAACGCAAATAACGCCCCGTAACGGCCATAGAAAAACGATCTCCCAAACGCAAGGCATAGGTCAAATCAAAGGTAAATTCGTTTGGACTTTGAATGAGTGGTTCTTGATCAAAAGTGTCCCGTAACTCAATTTCACCAAGACTGAAATATCTAAAGCTTCCTGCAAAAGCGCTGCGCTCGTTAATTCGGTTAAAGTAGGTTAAATTACCCAGGAATATATCGTTTACAAGACTGCTCAAATACGGGGTATAAGTCACTCCAAAACCCGATTGAGCAATAGAAAAGGCATATTTTGAGGGGTTCCATTGTTGCGAAAAGGCATCAGCCGAAGTCGCTACACCGATATCGCCCATACCTCCTGCACGGGCATCAGCCGCAATAAGTAAAAAAGGCACCCCAGTCGTTATGGGTTGTGGCGGAATCTCATTTTGTGCAACGGTATTTTGCACCAACAACATCATCGAAAAAACTAACAACAATCCGTTCTTCATATCGAATAAATTTTGACAAATATACTTTTTTAATTATTTATAAAATGACCAACTTCTCATATTTCTCGGCCTTTTCGCCGGATAATGAGGAACGAACCGTCAGTTTATAGACATAAACCCCTTTTCCTATTTTGTCTCCAAAATCATCTCGTCCGTCCCAAATAATATCGCGAGACAGATAACCTTCGGTCATTACGGTTTGATGATGATTCCAGACTAACTTTCCAGAAACCGAGAAAACTTGTACGGTAACATCTAAAGGCTCAAAAGGCCGATTGTGATTGAACCAAAATTCTGT
>RFXU01000085.1 GCA_009921505.1 Flavobacteriaceae bacterium | reverse complement strand
GCTTCAGCAGCTAGCTCAGGAAATTCCTGTTTAAGAAGATTCAGCGCCCCTTTATCAGAGGCAATGACCACATCATATCCATGTTTTACAAGCTTTCGTATTATAGGGATACATCGAGTGGCATGACCAAGCCCCCAGTTTAGTGGGGCAACTAAAATCACACCGCTTTTTTTCTGTGCCTTGAACTGGTACTGACCCTCTTTCATTAAAACAAATGTAACCTATAATCCTAGACGTGTATATTATTGTAATTTTACCAAATAATTAAAGAACCGTTGTGGGCAGTAAAAATAAACTCAAGAGATTTAGAGAAAATGAAACCTTTTCAAATGTTATTCAGCCAAAGCGCGATGAGCTTTTGGCGGATACATTTGCCGTAAAAGGTCATTGGCGAGAATCATTTTTCAAAAATGACCTGCCTATAGTTTTAGAGCTGGGATGCGGTAAAGGCGAGTATACATTGGCCTTAGCAAAGCGCGATCCAAATAAAAACTATATCGGTATTGATATCAAAGGCGCGCGTTTTTGGAAAGGGGCAAAGACGGCCCTGGCCGATGAGTTGCAGAATGTCGGGTTTTTAAGAATACAAATTGAGCTGTTAACTTATTGTTTCGCAGAAGGTGAAATTGATGAGATTTGGATAACTTTTCCGGATCCCCAAATAAAATATAAGCGTACCAAGCATCGCTTGACCAATCGCGAATTTCTAAAGAGTTATCAAAAAGTACTTCGTCCCGGAGGCTTGGTCCACTTGAAAACGGACAGTGAATTTATGCACGGTTATACTCTTGGATTACTGCATGGACTGGGCCAAGACATTCATTTTGCGCAACATGATGTTTATGGTACTACGGGGACCCCTGAGGTGGTGACCGCAGTCCAGACATTCTACGAATCACAGTATTTGGCTGAAGAAAAGAAAATTACCTATATAAGTTTTTCGCTAGGCGGCCTCTAATGCTTAATTTTAAAGAGTGAAGCGCAAACACTTAAACACAAAATGACGGCTTTAGTGAATTTTTTAGTGGGTTATCTGGCGTCCTTTGTAGGGCTCATTCCTCCTGGATTGCTGAATATGACTGCAGCTAAAATTGGCGTGAAGCAAGGGCGAAAACCTGCGCTGATTTTTAGCATAGGGGTAATTGTTGTTGTCTGTATTCAAACGGGTCTTGGCTTGGCTTTTGCCCGTTATATAGAACAACACCCAGAAATTGTAGATATCCTTCAGAAAGTAACGCTCGGAATATTCCTGGCTTTGACTTTCTATTTTTTTGCTCTGGCTAAGGACACCAGACGAGAAATCCCAAAAGGGGTTAAACGGTCCAAAACCAATCGATTTTTATACGGAATATTGTTGTCCGCACTTAATATGCTGCCAATACCATATTGGGTTTATGTGAGTATCAGTTTAAGTGCTTTGGGTTGGTTCTTTTTTAATCCTCACGCACTAGGGTGGGCTATTTTTGGATCCGCCATGGGGACCTTTAGCATGTTGTTGATTTATATTTACTTTTTTCGCCGGAAACTCCCAATTGGGAATTTTGGGTTCAATTTGAACTATCTTCTTGGAGCGATTACGGGACTCATATCTCTAATCACAGTAATTCGTATATGGCAACGAATGTAACACTTGATAATAGTGATTTTTTTGAGCGCGTTTATAAGGTTGTGCGGAAAATCCCCCATGGTCGCGTAACGACCTACGGGGCTATTGCAAAATCCATCGGGGCGCCACAAGCGGCGAGGACCGTAGGGTATGCCATGAATGCCTCGCATAATTTGCCCGATGTGCCAGCCCATCGGGTGGTTAATCGCAACGGCATGCTCACGGGGAAACATCATTTTCCCGGAAGAGATACCATGCAGCGTTTACTCGCTCAAGAAGGGGTGATGGTTGAACAAGATTGTGTGGTAAACTTTAAGGAATTGCTTTGGCTACCTGAGCCACTGATTTAAGCCTGTTTAGTAAGCCCATTCTGATTCAAAAAACCTGGTGGGAAAGCACTATGTAAAGACTAATTTTCTCGGTATATTTGCCCTTTAGAACAATTCTAAATACGGCTTTGACCATGCAGAAAAAGGATATTATTGACATTTTAGATCGGCTAACCCTCCCTGGCGAAGGACAAAGTATTAGTCAAAGTGGCGCCATTACCAACATTAATATTTTTGGTAAAGAGGTGATCATTGATTTGACTATGAAGACTCCTGCTTTGCATATTAAAAAGCGCGTAATTTCGGATATTACCGCGGCGCTACAAGACGCTTTTGGCGCTGAGGTCACTCCAACGATTAATATTAAAGTTCCGCCAGCTCCTGCACAAGGGCCCCAGCTAATCAAAGGAAAGCCCATAAAAGGAATTCAGAATATTGTGGCTGTTGCCTCAGGAAAAGGAGGGGTCGGTAAGTCTACGGTTACGGCTAATTTGGCCATTACTTTGGCAGAAATGGGTTTTAAAGTAGGGGTGCTTGATGCCGATATTTATGGTCCCTCAATCCCAATTATGTTCGATGTTGCCGGCGCAAGGCCACTATCTGTTGAAGTTGATGGTAAAAGTAAAATGGAGCCTGTTACCCAATACGGGGTTAAAATATTATCCATTGGGTTTTTTACTCAACCCAACCAGGCCGTTATCTGGCGTGGACCTATGGCCGCAAAAGCCTTAAATCAAATGATTTTTGATGCGGCATGGGGCGAATTAGATTTTTTGTTAATCGACCTTCCTCCGGGCACAGGCGATATACATTTAAGTATTCTACAGTCCTTGCCCATCACAGGAGCGGTGGTGGTGAGCACCCCTCAAAATGTGGCTTTGGCTGATGCAAGAAAGGGAGTGGCCATGTTTCAGCAAGAGCATATACAGGTTCCCGTGTTGGGGGTGGTTGAAAATATGGCTTATTTTTCTCCGGCAGAATTGCCTGAAAACAAATATTATATTTTTGGTCAAAGTGGGGCGCGTCATCTAGCCGAAGATTTAGAAATAGAATTTCTCGGCGAAATTCCGCTGGTGCAAAGTATCCGTGAATCTGGTGATGTAGGACGGCCTGCCGCGCTTCAATCAGGAACGCCTACGGCTGAAGCTTTTGTCAGCATGACCCGTGAGGTTGTTCAGCAAACCGTACGTCGAAATGAAGATTTACCGCCCACAGAAGCGGTTAAAATAACCACTATGGCTGGATGTAGTGCTGTAAAATCAAAGAAATGAATCAAGCATCATTAACCGAGAGAATCGAATTGGCCTTGGCCGAAATACGTCCTTTTTTACAAAATGATGGAGGGGACATATCCTTAGTTTCCGTGGAGCAAGATAAGGTAGTGGTTCGTCTAGAAGGGGCCTGTGTGGATTGCTCTGTCAACCAAATGACCTTAAAAAGTGGTGTCGCCATGACGATTCAAAAATTTGCCCCTGAGATTCAGGAAGTGGTAAACATTTAATGGATTACTCGGTCACGATTTAATGACAATTGTCATGAATAAAGGCATTACGAAATATTAATTTGGCAGTATAAAACACAATTTGTGATAAAATCAGATATTTTGATAATCGGCGCAGGTCCTACAGGCCTGTTCACAGTATTTGAGGCGGGTTTGCTAAAACTTAAGTGTCACCTAATCGACGCTTTACCTCAACCAGGAGGTCAATGCAGTGAGATTTATCCAAAAAAACCCATATATGATATACCCGCTTACCCTGAGATATTGGCTGGAGATTTGACCGAAAAACTCATGGAGCAAATCGCACCGTTTTCACCTGGATTTACCCTTGGAGAACGTGCCGAGACACTAGAAAAACAAGAAGACGGGACCTTCATAGTGACTACAGATCAAGGGACGCAGCACAGCGCACCGATCGTCGCTATCGCAGGAGGCTTGGGAAGTTTTGAGCCGCGAAAACCCCCGATAGACAATTTAGTCCAATATGAAGGTAAGGGGGTTGCTTACTTTATAAAAAATCCGGAACAGTATCGAAATCAACATATCGTTATTGCCGGTGGCGGGGATTCGGCTTTAGACTGGAGTATATTCTTATCTGATGTTGCAGCATCGGTAACCCTAATACATAGGCGCAATGAATTTCGCGGAGCCTTAGATAGTGTTGAAAAGGTTCAGGAGTTGAAAAATCAAGGTAGAATCAGCTTGATAACCCCTGGCGAGGTTGTTGGACTAGAGGGCGAGGGCTCTTTAAGTGCGGTAAAAGTGCAAGCTGAACAAGGCTTAATTACCCTAGACTGTGATGCATTTATTCCTCTTTTTGGACTTGCTCCCAAGCTAGGCCCGATAGCCAATTGGGGTTTAGAAATTGAAAAAAACGCTATTAAGGTTGATAATTCCATAGACTATCAAACCAACATTCCTGGTGTCTATGCCATCGGAGACGTCAATACCTACCCCGGCAAGCTCAAATTGATACTATGTGGTTTCCACGAGGCAACACTCATGTGCCAAAGTGCGTATAAACGTATTTATCCGGATCGTCGCTATGTCATGAAATATACAACCGTTGGAGGTGTAGAGGGTTTTGACGGCACAAAAAAGGAAGCCCCAAAGGCCGTTATCAAGTCAATTGATTAATCACTACTAAATGGCTCAAGACATAACCTTATTTATTACGGATCGCGAAGGCAAAATCCATCAAGTATCCGCCCCGACCGACATGAATATGAATCTCATGGAGGTTGTTCGCGCGTATGAATTAGCCCAGGAGGGGACCATTGGCATTTGTGGGGGTATGGCTATGTGTGCCTCGTGTCAAAGTTATATTGAAAGCAATCATCATCTACCCGAACAAAGCGCAGATGAACTTGCGATGTTGGCGGAGGCTTTTCATGTAAAAGAAAACTCCAGATTAGGATGTCAGTTATTTTTAACGCCGGATTTAGATGGCCTAAAGGTCACCTTAGCGCCAGAATCTTAGATTACTTCGGAAGTTTCAGCCTGCTGAATTTCTTCTAATACCCCATTCCATAAACTTAATCGCAACTCAAGAGCTTGCAAGGCCGTCTCAGTAACCTCTTCCCATTTTTGCGGGTCATTGCCACACAATTCTTGAATCATTTTTAAGGCTAAAGGCCCATGGGTGTCGTCGTCTAATTCTATATGTCGCTGAAAATAGTGATGAAATCCGGTTAAATTTTCCTCAGGGAATTGGCGCTGGATTGAGCGAATTAAAGAGGTAAACATTTGAGGAATTAAATCTTCTCGGCCGAAAGTAAATGCTGCTGCGATTTTATGCGGTTCATTCGAGTCAATTACCGAAAAAGTAAAGCGAAGGAAGGATTTAACGGATTCTGGAAGATCGATGCTGTCAGCGGCTTGATACCAGGGTTTTCCTTGACTAATATAATCGATGAATTCATCTATTTTTTTTGTTGAGGCGCCCGCATCACTCATGGCGTTGAGATACATTTCAAAATGACTTCTTCTTTTGCCCTCGAGGTTCAAGTCCGTCTCTTCGGCCAAAACAATCTCGTTGATTAAATACCTTATCTCTGGATTGCCAACAGGGACCCATGGTAAACTCGTCCCTGTAAGCTTTATTTGTAACGCTTTGAGTAAGGACATAAAATCCCATACCGCGAAGACATGATGTTCCATAAAGCGATGTAAATCGATCGGACGTTGAATATGGGAGTACAGAGGATGATTTACAATTTTTTCCTGAAGGGGGGTAATTTTTTGAAGTACCTGATGAAGCATAGACAATTTTATAGCAAAATAAAAGGCTCTTTCTTGAGAGAAAAAGCCTTTGTTATCGATTTTTTTGATTTGATTATTTAAAAGCGTTCTCGCCAGTAATATCCATACCTGTAATTAATAAATGGATGTCATGCGTTCCTTCGTAAGTAATAACGCTTTCCAGGTTCATCATATGACGCATAATTGAATATTCACCAGTAATACCCATGCCTCCGAGGATTTGGCGTGCTTCTCTTGCGATGTTCAAGGCCATGGCCACATTATTGCGTTTGGCCATGGAGATCTGGGCTGAAGTGGCGCGACCCTCTTCTTTAAGTTGCCCAAGACGAAATGCCAATAGCTGTGCCTTGGTAATTTCGGTGATCATTTCTGCAAGCTTCTTCTGCTGTAATTGGAAGGCTGCAATTGGTTTGCCAAATTGGATGCGTTCTTTGGCGTATCTCAAAGCAGTATCGTAGCAGTCCATAGCCGCTCCAATTGCCCCCCATGCAATTCCATAACGCGCTGAATCAAGGCAGCCTAATGGTGCTCCTAATCCTGATTTATTCGGCAACAGATTTTCTTTAGGGACTTTGACATCCTGAAAAAGTAATTCTCCGGTTGCAGAAGCACGCAGGGACCATTTATTGTGTGTTTCAGGAGTGGTAAAGCCTTCCATACCTCTTTCTACAATAAGTCCGTGGATACGTCCGGATTCATCTTTTGCCCAAACTACGGCGACATCACAAAAGGGTGAATTTGAAATCCAAAGTTTCGCTCCATTGAGCAAATAATGGTCTCCCTTATCTTTAAAGTTTGTGACCATCCCTCCAGGATTACTTCCAAAATCTGGTTCAGTTAATCCGAAGGATCCCATCCACTCTCCTGTCGCGAGTTTAGGGAGATATTTTTGACGTTGCTCTTCATTGCCATAAGCCCAAATAGGATACATCACTAGAGATGATTGAACAGAGGCAGTACTGCGCACACCGCTGTCACCACGCTCTATTTCTTGCATGATGATTCCGTAAGCGATTTGGTCGAGGCCCGCGCCACCATATTCTTCAGGAATATATGGGCCAAATGCACCGATTTCCGCCAAACCAGGAATAATTGATTTTGGAAATTCAGCCTTTTGAGCGGCTTCTTCAATAATCGGGGAAACATCACGCTTTACCCAGGCACGCGCTGCATCTCTAATGAGTTTGTGTTCTTCGGTCAGTAAATCATCAAGATTGTAATAATCTGGTGCTTCAAATAAATCAGGCTTCATGAAGTCAATTTTTAGTCGTACAAATTTATAAAGACCCTGCGGATTGGCCTACATTTTCAAGTAAAATTCACCCACCAGTTCTCGATATTCTTTAGTGTATTGATGTCTTTGATGCTCAATGATCAATTCCTCAACTTGTGGTTTTTGTGCAAGGTTTATTGTGGCAAGCCTAATGAATTCGACAAGAATTCTTTTAATAGGACTTTGGGCAGTGCCGCGGACTTTAGTCAAATAGGAAACACCAAAGCCATATTTATTTGTAATTTCCAGTATATGTTCTTGTTGCTCAACAGGGAGAATCAATGCGAGACGCCCATTTATAGACAAGAGTTGATCGGCGCCTTTTACTAATGCCTCGAGAGGTAACGATGAAAAATCCCTCGCCATTTTTCGGCTGTTCTCTGGGCGATCTCCATGATTGAAAAATGGAGGATTACTGATAATCAAATCATATTTGTCCTCTATTTCCTCGGCAAATTCTTGAAAGCTACAGTGATAATTAAATAAATTCAATTCCCACGGACTTTGTTCAAAATTTTCTACACCTTGTTCGAAGGCCTCGGGATCCAATTCGACGCCATCGATCTCAGCCTCTGGACAGCGTTGGGCCATCATTAAGGCGATTAGTCCTGTGCCACTTCCAACATCTAAAATCCGACGAGTATCTGAATTTACGCGAGCCCAAGCACCGAGGAGTACTCCATCTGTGCCCACTTTCATTGCGCAGCGATCCTGCTGTATTGTAAATTGTTTAAATCGAAAAGAGGAAGAGGTCATTAGAGATAAAGCTCAAGAAGTCCTTCCGGAGTTTTTACGTGTAGGGTTTTTTCTTCGCGATTGACCGAAACTATAAATTCATCGATGACGGGAATCAATATTTCTTTTCCCTGATAATTTATTTCAAAAAGGGCTTGTGCTGTTTGATCATTGACCCCGGTGATTTGTCCTATATTGCCATGTATTTGGTCCATAACCGTGAATCCTATGATTTCGTGGTAATAGAATTTGTTGCCGGTGAGTTTTGGCAATAAATCTAGAGGAAGGTATAGGTTACATCCGATCAAAGAGTCCGCAGTTTGTTCGTCGTAGACTTCTTCAAATTGTATGCGCAAGAGTTCGGTTTTATGGAGCGCTATTTCTTCAATAAAAAATGGAACCAGTGTTCCGTTAAGATCAACGAAAACTGATTCCATGTTTATGAATTCTTCTGGATTATCAGTGTCTAGCTTAATGAGCAAGACGCCTTTAAAACTGAATTTTTTGACGATTTTACCAACGAAGAAATGATCCTTGTGGTCCATCAAAAATAAATTATTCTTTTTCCTCAGCAGGAGCGCTTTCTTCAGAATTTTCTGAAGTGGCTTCAGGAGCCTCAGCAGTTTCTTCTGCAGCCGGAGCTTCAGTAGCTTCCTCCATAGTGTCTTCAGCGGCCTCTTCAATAGCTTCTTCAGTAGCTTCTTCAGCAATGGCTTCAACGGCAGCTTCTTCAGCAGCAGCAAGACGAGCTTGGTTAACGGCCTCTTCCGCCTTTAAGGCCTCAGCTTTGGCTTTGGCTTTATCATCAGCAAGT